>DZCE01000009.1 GCA_022736375.1 Arcobacter nitrofigilis
TTTTGTGCAGTTGTTTCTGCAGGTTTTTGTGCAGTTGTTTCTGCAGGTTTTTGTGTTACTTCTTGTGACATATTTATTCCTTATGTATTAGTTTAAAATAAAAGGACTAGTTATTACACTAGCCCTTATTGTTTATACTACAGATTAGTTACCTGAAGTATAGTCGTTGTAATGTTTAACAGTTACAACAGCATCAGCAGCGATGTGCTCTAATCTTACAATCCAAGCTTGATTTAAGATTGTACAACCAACAATTGCTTTCCATCCAATAGTACCAACTTGGTTAAGTGGGTCATTAGAACCAGCAGAACCAATAGGTTTAACGATTGTTTGAATACCTTGTTTACCTCTTACAGTAGTTGTTGCATAAGCATCAGCTCCAAAGATAAGAGTTTGTTCTACAATGTTTTCACCAGTAGCATCTACAGTACCATTGTCAAGAGTAATAATTCCCTCGTCATTGTTAGACTCAATGAATCTTACATCCATTAATCTACCAACTTCATTGTCGTGAAGCTTAGCACCAGAATTAGCGTAATCTTCCATATCTTGCCAACCATCTAATCCTCTTAAAGATTCAGTTGTATAGATAGAACATACACCAACATAAGCACTTCTTACAGGCTTAGTACCAATTTTATTAGTACCATCAATCATCATTCCTATTTTCTTAGCACCTTGAGCTTTTAACTTAAGGATAGCTTTTTTAACATCAGCTTTAGTAATGTCTTTAGAACCTGTAATTACAGCTTCTCTTGAAATTGCACCACCACAGTAAACAACATTTGTTCCACCTCTAAGTGCATTTCTTTTTACGGCTTCCATAGATTGAGCAGCGTGGTCACCCATAACATTTAAGAAATCACTTTGAATCTTTCTGAAATCATATAAATCTAATTCATCAGTATATGTTACATAATCTCCATAGTGAGCAACTTCATACTCAACCTCTTCTCTTACAATAGTTCTAGCTTGTTTAACAGTACCGTTATACTCAGCAAGAGGAGTAGTTGTTGGTAAGATATTTTTATATCTAATTGCAAAACCTTTCTTTGTATTGCTATTTGCAGGGATAGATTTAGTTTGTGCATACTTATCCCAGATAAGCATAGGTACAATTCTTTCTAACAATGTTTGGTCATAAACCGCTAGTACTTTAGGTGATACGAAACCAGCTCTTGTGTTTGGCATATTTAATCCTTGTGTGAAAATAAAATTAGTTTTATGTCATTTCGGACATAGAGACTATTCGGCGTCTCTAAAATCCATATCCATCAATTCTGAAGCAGACATATTCCATATATCATCAACACTTAAATCTGAAGCTTTTTTAGAAGTGTTATCTCCACCACCACCAGCACCAGCTTTAGCCCTTAACTCTTGCTCTCTAGGATTTACCTGTCGTTGTTGAGTTGCAGGACCTTGCTTTTGTTGAGGTGCTTGAGATTGTTGTTGTTGTCCAGCGTACATTTTAGCTCCTACTGCGTTGTAATGTTCTAAGAAACTACCACCTACAGTGTGAGTTAATTTTAAAGCTTCAGCAATTACTGGCTGAGCTAAACCATCTTTTACTTGTTTTGTAAAAGCTCTATAATCATTAACATTAGTACCAACTACATCTATAAATTCTTTAGGTAAAGATGGTACTATTCTTGCTAATTCACTAGACAACTCAGCGTCTTTTTGAACTTCAAATGCAGCAATATCTAAATCAGAGTATTCAACTAAGCTTGAAGCTGGAGTATAATCTCCACTGAATTCTTCAACATCAAGTAAATCTACTTTAGCATCAGTTACTAACTTTTTAATAGCAGATATATTACCAGCTTTTAAATCTTTAAGAAGCAATAGGTCTTCTTTTGAAATACCATTTGAATCTAATAAGTCAGGCTTATTAGCAGTAGTATTCTTAAAGTAAGTAGCTAATTCTTCTTTAGTGTCAAACTTTAATTCAATACCATTAACATCAACAATTACAGGGTCAGTTGATTGTGCTTGTTGATTTTCATTACCAGCTGATTGTCCTTCTTTGGAAGTCGTTTCTTGATTTGTGTTAACAGTGATATTGTCTTGAGTTTTAGGTAACTCATCATTTCCTGAATTGTTAATAGGGTTGCTATCATTGTTATCTCCTGTATTTTTATCGGCTTCAGCTTCAGCTATAAGCTTTTCTAGTTCGTTCTCAATTTCATCCATTAATATCTCCTCTTGCTATTTTAGCTAATTTTTCTTGCATATCCATATACGATTCTCCAGGTCTAAGACTAGACTCTACTTGATGAGCTTCAGTTTTTGCTTTCTTCTCTTCGCTTTGTGCAAACTTGTATTGACTATCTGCATTAACTTTAATACCATCTAGTTGAGCTCTATTGGCAGCAACCATTGCAGCACTATTCATCTTGTTAATTTCAGCATACTCACGTTCAAGTTTAGCTTGAGCCATTTGCATATTAAGCTCAACCATTTTCTCTTGCATTGGATTAGGTTGTTCTTTATAAGTTCTAAGTTTAGTTGCATCTTCATACATATCAAACAAATCAAACATTTGAGCAACTAAAGCTTTTATTGCTTCTGGAGGAACTTCGTTATCTCCAAGTGCTTTTGTTTGTTGCATTAACATATTAAGTTGTTGTAGTTTCTGCATCTTAGCGACATCAGTTCCTACAGTAACTATAATACTTGCTTTGTTCATATCTTTAAATGCGTTCAAGTCATAGAACTTCTCAGCCATTACTTCTTCTGTATCATCTTCATCTCCGTTGCTATCAGTAGCAAACAATTCAATTATCTGTTCATCATCAAGAAATACCTCAGCCATTACTAACCACTCTTTAAACATTCTAGATAGTAATCCAGAGATGTTTCTAACAAGTGCAGACATCTTTTGTTGAGACATCGTAAGACCATTTCCATTTGATTTGCTTATGTTATCCTGAGTTAAAGCAGGAGACATAGCAGTAATACCTGACATTTGATCAGTCTCATTACTAACCATTTGTAACATATTGAATACAGAATTTGGAATTGAATTGTATTGACCGTCTGTAATACCGTCAGGTCTATTAACCATTATATAACGATTTCTATTCTTAAGCCTAGTAAACTCTGTAAAGTCTAAAGCTCCTCTTTGAATAAACTTTTGACCATTGTTTGCCAATGCTAAGTTATCAAGAATACCTTTAGTTATACCATTCTTAACATTCTGATTTTCAGAAAGAAAGAATGCCACAGATTTACCCCATAAGCTAGTTGCTCGTTTAGAATAGTTTACTTTATCGTATGGTATTTTACCAGATGGATATGGATTATCCATAACATCTATCAGATGGTCAAAGTCCTCAACCCAATATGCTACTATTGGTATTGATTTACCGTCACTATTAAGGTCATAAAATCCCCAGTAACTAATAAATTTAACTTTCTTTCTACCAAGATTTGAACTTGTCTTGTTTAAGTCTACTCCATATTCTAATGAAGCAGAATCTCTTACAGACTCAAGCACACTACTTGAACTAAATCCATTAGTATTACCATTGTTGATTTTAGTCTTTAATTCTGATAATTGTTCTTTAGAAAATAATCCCATTTCAACAATATCATAGTAAGTCTTATATTCTTTCTCTATGAAGAATTTCATCTCTTCCATAGTTCTTGCAGTATTATCTGGAAAACAGTTCTCATTTCTACATACTCTTGCAGTAGGATGATTAGCGATAGTTAATGTTTTGACATATTCAACATCAAACATACTATTTTCTAATTCCTTGATATAGACAGGGTTTCTGTCGTCTGCAAGTATAGCTTCCATTGGAAGTGTTTTCCGTTCTTTGACATTCCTCTGTTTGTAATTCCATCCAGTTCTAATCCAAGTAGTACCTTCTCTTAGAGCAGTATCAACTAAATCTTCAATGAAATCTTCACGATTGAAGTCTCCAGAGAATGTATTATTTAACCAAGACTCAACTTTATCAGGATATCTTAGTCCACGAATATGTCCAAGCTTTGCAGGATTATTAGTTGATAGGAAAGGCTCAGTTATATTAGGCTTTTGCATCTCTATAATCTTAGCTATTTCCTTAACAAGTAATCTCTTGTTTGGAGCTTGCTTATCTACTCCTTCGTATGCGTCATTCCATCTTGATATCAAGGTGTCAATGTTAGCCTTTGAGCTTTTAGCATTCTCATAATCTTTACTTAAGTCTTTATAGACCTTTTCTTTATCATATGCCATATTACGCCTCGTATGTAGGAGCTACATATTCTGGAAGAGTAGGAATAAGAACAAGTGCAGAACCAGTTTCATATGGAGATAAAGCATCTATGTTAGTATTTAGTTCTGAAACTAAACCAGCAGCAGTACTTGATCCAGAGTTAACTGCAAACGCAGTAACATTAGCTTTGTACTCCGCTTTCTTAACTTTAAGACCATCATCCATACTATACATATCTCTCTTGACTTGAGCTTGTTTAATTAACTCAGAGTTAGTTTGTTCGTGTATTAATTTTAATTGTCTATCAACAAGAAATTTCTTACCTTGCACAGCTTCACTATTTACTTGACTATTTAATGCTTCAAGAGTTAATTTAGTTACGGCATCAACATCTACTGCATATGCATTAGAATGAAACTGTACTAATGCTGTAGCTATTTGCTCATTACTTAATCCAAAAGTTTTAAAGCTCTTGTTAAGTTCTTCAACTCTACTCTTAGACATTGACGCAGATTGATTAACTACAGTTATTGCATTAGCATCAAACTCTGTCTTTAAATGTACGTTCGTAAATTTTGTCATATTTCTCCTTTCGTTTTTGTTCTTTTAAATCATATTGTTGTGCAAACATCTTGTCGTAGTTTGCTCCAATCTTATAATTCTTATATTTTAATGTTAAGTCTTTACGCTTAGCATCTTCGTCCATTTCTTTTTGCTTAGCTTCATAAGCAGCTTCAAATAATGCTTGTTCTTCATCCTCATCTTCTGCTTTAAATTCTAAGTCTAATGACATAGCTTGAAATCCAGAACCTACTAACAGTGCAGTACTAGATATATATCCTTTTACAGTAGGAGTTAAGTAATATACTCCATCAATTAATTGTGAAGTAAAGCTACCATTTTGTACAGATTTTGCAGCAACTGTAGCATCAGTAGTAGTAGTTGCGAAGAATCCTTTCCAAGCTAAGTACGCAGCAAATACAATTATAATTGCACGCATAATCCTTTGCTCGTTTTTACCTCCAATACCAAAAGTTAACAATATTGATAATGTCCATACTGTAACAGTAGCTATAGCAGTCATCTCTCCAGCGTATGCGGCAAGAAATTCTGCAGCATCAGGACGCATTAAAAATATAGCAACAACTGCTAATATCATAACTACTGTAGCATCAGAAGAACAAGGTACAGTGTAGTTTGTCTTTACTCCAAGGAATAAAAATAAAACTATAATCTTTAATTGATTACCAGCAGAATTAAATCTAGAATAATTTAATCTATATTCAAATACATTAAATGATATTGTATCTACATCTACAGTATAGCTTCCATGATAAGTTTCACTTAAATCAAATAGTGCTACAATATCAGAAAAATTAACTTGTTTTATATACGATGATATACTAGCTTCTAGTTTATTCTTATCAAATGTTTCTTGAAGCTTATCTAAATGTGTATATCCAGATTGTAATGAAGCTTTAGCAGCATTAGAACTATCAGATGTTGTAACATATCCAAAACCAAGTTTTACACTATTGAATACTCCAGGATATTCACTAAATGAAGAATCAAATGAACTCTCAAGATTAAAGAAGTCAACTATTTCTACATCTGTAGATGGAGTATATGCTGGAAGCGCATTATACTCTGCAAGTTCAGCGTCAAGTTTAGACTTAGTTTCTTGTAGCCATTCATAGAAGTGGTCTGCAGAAGTTACTATTCCTAATGGTTGAGCATTAGTATATGGAGCTGGCTCAGTATCATCATATTTCCAAAACTGATAATCTTTACAAAACTCATTAATAAGATAGCTGAAGTAACTTCCAGAAGGATTCCATAATGGACTATCTATTGGAAGTATTTGATTATTGTAATAATAATTGTCAACTATATATGTAGAGTATGGATGTTTATTTTCTCCAATGTATGTAAAATATTGAGTACCATAACTATTAGTATAAGATTCCCCATTGATTCCAAGCTTTCCATAATATTCAAAAGTTCCATCAGTATTATTTCCAGCCCATTCGTTTGTGTCTATATAATACTTAATTGCGTGATTAGGATAATATTGAACAGTCCTAATTAAACCTCTTCCATTTTCATTATCATATAGAACAATATTATTGTTAGTAAGTATTGGATTAATATAAGATGGAGTATTGTCATACTTTCCGCCAAATCTAAGCGTACTTGATGATGTTTGGTTTACTGTACTTCCAAGTATTACACCAGTAGATATATGCATATCAGCTATTGAAGCATCAAGAACATACTTATCTCCATCAAAATGAGTTCCAAACTGAATATATAGATAGTTATGATAACAAGATAAAGCTATTTGAGCTTTACTAGAATATGAAGTACTATCAAATTTAGACCTTTTAACATCATTAACAAGTATATTAGTAAAAGGATTAAGTCTATTTCCTGAAGCATAAGAATAAGAACTTCCAGAATATGTATCATATACTTTAATATTATCCATAAACAAATTATAGTTTGTAGTAAACTCAGATATATAAGCTAGTCTTTCAACTCTGGTCATCTAATGCTCCAATCATACGATTTAGACTAATAAATGAAGCACGAATTTGTTTTTTGTATAGCTCATACTTTTCCCAGTCTTTATTCTTAGCTGCATTCTTAAGGTTTATCCAACCTCGCTTAAAGTCTGCTCTAGCCCAATGTGCCTCTAAGAATATCTTAGCAATTTTATCCTCTGGTTTAGTATCAGTAAATACTTCTCCTTTTGCTAGTCTTTCTCTAGCTAATTTAATATTATTATTAAATTCAATAGTATCAAAACCTGGATTTGAAATTCTACTAAACTTAGTAAAATCAAATGGTTCTGAAGATTCATCAACAAGGGTCTGACACCCAATCTGTAAAGTCGTTCCAGGCATCTTTTAATCCATCCTCTATTGGTTTTAGTACTTCATCTTCAAAAGGTGAAAGTAATTCATCTTGGAATACTTCCCATACTCCACCAGCTTCTTCCCATCCTGGAATTGTGTCATCAAGAAATTCGTCAACATTTTCAACTGTTCTATCAAGTTCTTCCCTGATTTGAACAAGTACCCTATGTATTTCACGAATAATCTTGTCACCTAAACATATAGGCTTTTTACTTCCATAGTTCTCGCGAATGTATGGCAACATTTCAACTTCTCCTACTAGTCCATTGTCATTGCCAAATTTAGCTATAACACTTCCAAGTTCTCTTGATAATGGAGCTATAGCCATTTGTTCTGCAATAACACAAGTCTTTGCATTATCCATAAAAGACTTATTGAAGTCCCAATAAGCTATTGTCATAACTATTTCTCACAAAAGATTTTATCGCCTACTTTAGTTGGAGTTTTACATTCAACAAGTACAGTTGAAAAGCATCCACTAAACATTAAACTAATTCCTACTATTATTAAAACTTTTCTCATACTTTATCCTTTTTTATTTTTATTCCAGAAGTACAATCCAAATAATCGTACACCAGCATACATTATATATGCAACTGCTTTACATCTTTCTTTAACACAAGATAGAAGCATTTTATCGGCTTCTAGTCTTGTTATTTTTTGTCTAACATAATTCAAGTCGTGAACATAGCAACAATCTTTCCATATACAATCAGGAAAGAGAGTACAGCTATTCATAGCTTACTACCCTCTATAAACATAATATCTAATTCTTCTTCTGTTAGATTTAAAGCTATACCTGCATTAACTATATGCTCATTACCTCTTTTAATATCTAACGAATACTCCCACCATATTTGCATAGCTCTATCAGTTGATAACATAGCTTCTATATCATCAAGTAAACCATACTGTAATAGTATTAGTCTGGCTTGTCTAGGAGTTAATATCATACTCATTCTAGCTTCTAACTCATTAGCTTCTTGTTCTGCTTGTATAGCTTCTAAATCAGGTGTACCATCAGTATTATATTTACTAAATGGAATTCCCTCTTCTTGTGTTATACACTCTACCCAATCAGATTCAACAAGGAACTCTTGTCCTTGCTCTATTCCGAATAACTCTTTGTTTGTGTTTATGTAGTATTTCATATTATTCTCCATTATCTAAGTTCCGACCATCTGCTTAAATATGCAGATGAGTTCCAAGTTACATTAGTACCAGTTAGTATGTATGATGAGCCATTTGGTACTATAGCAGTTAATGTATCGCCAATATATGTTGTTGCATCATTTCTATGCGTCCAACTGTCTTTTCCATCTACAGTAAGAGTTATAGCTTTAAGTCCCCTATTAACTGTTCCCACTGCAAGTTGCACAACTATAGGTTTACCAGTGGTATTTGTATAAGTAACTCCAGCAACTCTACTAGCTGCCATATTCTGCCAAGTCTGATTTAAGTTAAACTTGCGCAATACATTCAATCCATCTACTTGCATTTTATCTACATACACAGTCTTAGGTAACTCTTCTACATATAAAGGACTACCATCATTATCAGCATATACTATTGTATTCATATAGTTACGAGATGTTGTAATTTCTGTACCAGCACTTGTGTACCATTTTTTAGTAATTACATTATAGAAATCTCCGCCATTTGCAGGATTTATTACATCATAGTTAGGTGCTACTGTAGATTTACCTCTAGCACCAGTATTATCATAATAAGGATAATTCTTACCAGCAGTAAATGCTACTCCACTAAATGTTTCATTCTTACTTAATGTAGTTATCTTAGTACCATTACTATCTATACCAGTAGCAAAAGGTATTATTGCATTTTGTACTTGTAAGTTAGTAGTATCTGTTGCTCTATGATAAATTGCCGGGCTTGCTGTAGTAATTAATGAATTAGCAGTTATTGTACTTTCTGCTGCAGTCAAGTTAGCATTTAACTCTTTAGTATTTCCTCTTGCGTAATCTACAATATCCCAATCGCCAGTAGTTAAAGTTGGCTTAGCAATTTGCAACATAACTTCTGATTGACTTGCACTTGTATGTACACTTAATCTTAATATACCATTTCCATCTACTGTTGTTAAGAAGTTACCTATAAGTTTATTGCTTCCATCTATGTATGAGTTAGCCCAACCGTACATAATGTGTTGGTGCCCACTATTATTTGTAATACCAGTAGTTGATGTAGTAATTGAGATTTCAGTTGATGAAAATACCTGACCATAGATTTCACCAAGTTTACCTGTAGCATTTAATGCCATTGCTCCTGCACTATCAAAGTTGCTTGCATACCAATTCTCAACAGCTACTAAATCTTTAGTAGTAACAAATCCTAACTTCCTACCTAAGTGATGTGGTATCTCGTGTCCTGCTATTCCAGAACCTTCGTACTTAACAATAGTAAATCCAGTAAAAGGATTAAAATGACAAGTATAAGCTTTACCATGATTAGTAGTACCTGATACTCTACGTGCTGTTTGAAAGTTCCAAGAAACCATATTATTAGTTGTACTATTATGTCCTGCATCAGCACCTACAGTAAACCCAGTAGAATTAAATGCAGTTAATCCACCAGCTAGTGTTGCTTCTGCTTCTGTAGTGTTACTATTAATCTCTTTAGTAGCACCTCTAATAGTATCGTACAGAAAGTTATTAGTAGCTTCTACTCTATCTTTTAACCAAACTAAGCCGCCAAACTGTTCACTTGCATCATTACCCCATTGTGTACTCATATCTATATTTGTAGTAGCACTACTACTTGTATATGGTGTAGTATTAAACCCTTGTGTGGTTACTGTATTATCTACTGCTAGATTACCTTGTAGCAAATGATATGCTGTTATTCCTGATAGCCCTATATGACTACTAGCATTACTTGTATTGGTATTGGTCTTAGTAATTATACTATATACCATATCTGTTATCTTCATATTAAAACTCCTGTTATTAAACTTCCTAATGCGCTATCAATAGTATCTATTGTCTGCACACTACCACCGGCTTGAGATAACAAGCTATTAAATCCTACAATACTATACCCAGTAATATTACAACTAGCGTTTATATCTATTGTAATAGGTAATGTCATTGTGTCAGGTATTACCATTAAACTATTAAATGGTATAGTGTCTCTATCAAAAGCGCTTATCTCAATAGTAGTACTCTGAGTATAGTATATACTATCAGTTGTTGTATCTCTAAGATTAAATGTAACAGTACCTACTGCGCCATTAGCCCCAGTATCTTCAAACACTACAGTTGATATAAAGTTATAACTACCAGCTTCTTTAATAGTACCAGTGTTAGTGCCTATCTCAAATGCTGTTGTATCTGTGCTCTGAGTAATAACACTAAATGGCAATACTTGCTCTACGCTTGTTAAAGCAATAGCATAAGCACCTCCAATTTGCCCTTGCGCATTAGCTGTATTCAGTGCTAATATGCTTGCTATCAACCCATTAATGTCAGATTGCTGAGATACATTAATAGTATCTCTTTCAAGTAATTCTGCTTCTATCTTATTTGAGCTGTATGTTTTAAGTGCACTAGGTGTATCGTCATCTAATATACCATTTGATACTAACTCTTGCGCTTTAGTTGCCCAATGAAGTGAACTATACTCAGTAGAATTTGTATAACTAAATGTACCATCTCCATTAGAAGTATAGAGTTTAACCAATACATCCTCTGCTTCAGTAGCATAGCTATCAGCTGTTTTCTTTTGTGCTTCTGCAATCCATCTATCTAGCTTACTTGCATCTGCACTATCACTAGACTCTTCTGCTTTAGTAGTAGCTACTCCAGCATTACTCTCTGCGTCTAATATGCTCTGCTTTAATGGCTCAGAAGTAACAAGAGTTAACTTATCTTCAAATAAAGAAAGATTATCAAGCTTTGGCTCTAATATATTCTTTGTATAATCAAGCATAGACTGCATATCAAAAACATCTTCTATAAGACCTATATTAGCAGATACAGTATCTAAACTAGACGAAGATATTGAGTTAGTAATTTGTTCAATTATCTCAGTCTGGTCTACTGCAGATCCTATAGTACTTAATAAGGTTGTATTCTTGTTGTCTAAGTCATCTCTTAACTCGGATGCATTCTCTATTATCGCAAGATATTTAGCAATAGAAGCATTAACGAATTCCACGTGTGCAAACACTGTATCACTAACTTCTGAATTCATTATTCCTTGGCTTATTAAGTCTGTAAGATTTAACATAAGCAATGACTCATTATAGATAAGTTCTCCACTTACAACAACATAATCAGTTATAACTTTATTTGTCTTGTCATAAGATATATCTAGAGAAAAAGTGTTTGCATTTAATCTAAAAGTATATATATCTCCAATAACTGAAGACAATGTAAAATCTTTTATATCATACTCTTTGCTCCAAAAACCAGCAACTCTATCAGTTAAAAGTTTAGCCATTCCCATTAATACTCCTCAATATAAGATGGACAGTCATTGACAAAGTCTTGCAGTATATGCTCTGATTGCATATCGTAATCTCTAGTTAAATGATATTCGTGTTTTGCTATGTCATCCCAGTACTGCTTCATATAGATACCACTTCTTGCTGTTTCAATACTAGCTAATATGTACAATGCTACGGCTTGATATAAATCTGCATCCATTGTTATTTCTTCAGTCAAAGAAGTAATTTCCTCAGGAACTGTAATGAAAAAATCTCTGTCTATTCTCTTTAATACTTTCTGACCAACTGATATATTTGAAGCATAAGCTATTGGTACTGTATCTTTACATACTTGTAGTATAGCAGTATTAATTCTTGTTAAGAATTGTGGAATTTCCATAGTTTCATCTCTGTTTGAAGATAAACTTAATATCAATGTTTTTAAATTGTTTCCTGTCATTAACTATAATAATCATCTAAAGACTCATCATCGTTAAGCTCTGTCATTCCTGACATAACCTCCGAACCGTATACTTTACTTGGAGGTATTACAAAGTTAGGGTCAAGAAAGTTGGCTAAACAATCTGCAGCATCATCGTGTGCAGTTGTTCCACCAGTCTTAATGTATCCCTTTAGTTCATAATATAATTCAGCCATAGCATCTTTGTCCTTGTCTCTAGGAAAATGAATCTTCTTAGATTTCATCATAGGTTGTAAGGCATTAATCCTATATTCTTTTGCAAGTGAAGAGTTATTCTCTAATCCTTGATAATAGAAATAGTTATTTGTATTCTGCATCCTTACACTTATGAAATGGTCAAGTACTTGTTGCAATGCTGCTTTCTCTGCTCTTGTTTCAAGTGGTCTATACTCTCTAATATGTTCAAACAAATGTTCTATAGTTTGAGATGGGTCTAGATGTCCACAAGTTATCTTAACAATAAACCAGTGACCATCACCATTAACACCTATAGTTATAATTACAGTGTAATCTCCACTTGATTTCTTAGATACAGCTAAATCCATAGTTGTATAGAAGTTCATTTGTGGAAAGTTCTTAATTATATCGTTATAGTTGTATTCTACAAAGTAGTCGTCTTTGAATATTCTCATATCTTCATTAACTACCTCAAGCATCATCTCACGATAGAAGTCTGCTTCTGCTCCCATTTCCTTAGCCTCAATATATTGTGCCATTATTCTTTCAGGCGTAAACCTATCAGGCCACGACGATACTATATCTTGTACAGGAACTGGAAACTCATTAGCTATTGGAAACTTACAGACTTTATATGATGAACTTCTAGACATAAGCATAAGTAAGTCATCATCTGTCATTGGTGTTCCAACTACAATCTTCTTATAATGAGTAATATCAACTGCATTTGCAACAGTAGAATAGTACCAAGTTTTAAGTTTGTTTCTTTCGTTTACAGATGTTAAAATTGCATCAGTAAGTATATCATCGAAGATAAGAAGCTGAGGTCTATAGCCACCCTTCTTTGTACCCCTCATTGATTGTCCAGAACCCTTAGCTTGTATGTGTATCGTGTGACCATTTGAATTAGTCAATGCAAGATAGTCTACTTTATCTGCTATAACCTTACCACGCTTATCTTTAGCTAACCATAAGAACTCTTGAAGAACTTCAGAGTTATCCCATAAATCTCTAATAGCTCTTAATTGGTCAATTGCTTGCTCAATCGTTGCAGAGAATATTATAAGGTTATGTACTATTCCAAAGTTATCCATTTGTCCAGTCGTTGCTACATACAATGGTGTAAAGTTTGTCATTACTGTAGACTTAGCAGCACCCCTATGGCATAGTGCCAAGAAGTTCTGTGAGCTATCACATACAGCTTCATCGTAAATTTGGTAATGCATCTTAGGTGTTTTGTTTTGTTCTTGTGGTAAATGTGTATTAACCCAAGAAAAGAACTTTCTAGAATATTGGAGTGGTCTATATGGCAACCTATAATCAGGTCTTATGATAGCGCTCATTCTATTACATCCACATCTATAATATTACCAGATTTGTCAACCATCATACCACGTTCTGAAATCTCTGTAAGCTTTTCGTTTATAGACATCTGTAAAGATTGTCCTGATGAATCGCCTTTTAGACTTACTTCGTGGTCTATTTTCTCTTGTTTTAAATATGGTTGTAAAGCTTTAATTGCTTCAGTGACATCTCTATTGCTAGCATTAGGGTCATCTATGATTTGCATACCTCTTCTGATAATCTTCTTTCGTTCTCCGAAATACAAAGATTGTTCATCAGGTCTAAGAAATAATATCAATTCTTGAACCCACTTACTTCTATGGAAGTTAGCAGCTACAGTTCTTGCTTTCTCTATTGGAACATTAAATACAGCTGAATATACTTGAGATACTACACCACCATCAATTATCTTTTCGCAAAAAGTAACAGCATTGTTAAACCTCTCAACATCAGTTATATTGAAGTTCTTTCTGAAAGTCTCAAGCTCTGCTGATTGTTGAGCATCCCTCTCTTTATACGGTTCTAAATCTTTAGACATTATTTTCTCCTTTCATAAAATTAGTTTGACTTGTTATCTCAAGACAGTACACGCTTTTACCTGTGCACTGTATTAAAGTAATTAGTCTATTACTGAGACACTAAATGTTTGTCTAGTGAATTCTCCATTTTGTAATCCATATGTAATGGAAGTCATTGTACCTATACCTCTATTGTATCCGTGATGCGCAGCCCAATCGTTAAGCGGTGCTATGTTTCTATGTGACTCAACTCTACATAAAGGTAAATCAATAACTGAATCCTTATGATTATGTCCGAAGTGTGAGTAATGAAATCTTGTTTCTGCATAGTCCATAGCTTTATGTTTTACCATAATCTCTCCAGCTTGATGCATACGCATACCATCTCCGTGAGCAAACTGAAGTAATGTACTACCAAATCTATGGTATTTAATGCTACTAGGACTAGTGTCAATTACTACTCTAGGTTCATTTCTAAACCAAGAAGATATAATCTCTCTAATTGCATGACCAGTAGACATATCGTGATTACCAGCTATATTATAGAAGTAAACTATCTCGTGTTTAAGTAAAGCTTTTTCTATCATTTCAATCAATGATAAGTATGCAACTTTAAGTATCTTTGGATATCTACCATCTACTGCTAATTGGTTTCCACTTTTTGGTGTAGCATTCTTGAAGTCGTCAGTTTCCGTAAGGTCTCCCAAGTCCGCAACAATAGCATACTTAGATTTTGGAGATGACTGAACTAAGTGATTGCAAGCAGTCTCAAAAGTTGTTCTTGCTATATCTAAGTCCCAATCTCTATCTCTTGTTTCTTTAGCCCAAGTTAATGCACCAAAGTGAACATCATTACTTATGTACAATGTACAGCTATCTTCAAGAGCTTCAGGGATAGGTCGCAGTTCATAACTTCTGTTTGGTAGCTCTCTTGCAATATCAGCAATAGCATCACGCATAGCTTCAACTTGTTTTTGCATTGGTACTGAAGTTTTAATCCACTCTAGTATTGGCTTTCCATCTTTAAATAATGTAGATGCACCAGTTAATACAGTGCTATCATCGCCTTTGTTGCCAGATTCTAGTGGAAGTATATTCCTTCTTCTTAAAGTTTTAATTCTTCTTTGTATTGAACCTCGTGTTAGCTCTATACCATCAGCTTTAAAAAAGTTAATCATTTCGGCTATGTTGCCACCAGCCATTTTATAAGTATCACAAAATAGTCGTTCACTAGTTTTTGCAGTTCCTGTTGTATCAGACATAAAGTTCCCTTGAGTTATATTCCCAACCTCTCTCAACCAATACAACTAAGTATAATACAATCTCAAAGCTCTTCGTTTTGCAGTAATTTCATTAGGAGCGAATACAGTAATTCTATCTCCGTTAATAACAACATCCCATTTATTATTATCTGTACATTCTACAGTTACTTCATCTATTATCATAATGAATAATCACTACATTTAAATATAGATGGGTCATCAACTTCAAATGTATCTCTATCCCATCTTAGTTTAATTGCAAGTCTAGGACAATTAATAGGATTATCAGGCTCATAAAACTTACAGTTATTACAGCATTGCTCTTCGTCTTCATTACTTAATTCCTCAATATCATTACTCTCGTTACACTCAGGACATAGTCCATTGTTATCAGTAAGATTATACATTACATTACAATTCCAACATTGCATTACACTATACTCCCTTGAATTAAAATACCATCTTTGTTTACTTGTTCATACTTAACTTTGAACTTTCTACCAATAAGACTTTCTTTTGTTGCATTACGAAGCTCTTTGCTAGTAGCTTTAAATGCTTGCCATCTCTCTTCTCCTTTTAAATAGAATATACATATTAATGTACCCCATTCTCCAGGAACTGTATCACTTATTTGAACATCAGTACAAGTAACATCAATTATATTTTCAGCTTTAATCTTAATAGCCAAAATACTTCTACCTTTATCAGCTATTGTATGAGATTCGTGAAAGCAAAATGCTCCCTCTCCACCTCCAGATATTAAATCATCTGCATATTCCATACATAAATCTAGTTCTTTAGGAAGGATTGTAGTCTTTACAATTTTACAATGCTTTGATGACTTTGAGAAATCTGTAAATATATTATCAAACATATATCTTCTATCTTTGAATTGATGTGATGTTAAATCAATTTTATTGTATTGTAGAATATCAAATATTCTAATGCTACAATCTTTATCACTTGATATTCCAACTTTTTCATACTGAGACATATGACTTGATAATGAACTATGGACTCTATCATTTATAAATCTACCAGTAGAACCTTTGCCATTAAACTCACATTCAATAATGAAGTTAGATCGTATAGTTAATAGTTCTTCTGCTATCTCTTTTATGCATAGCTTCCTACCTCCAGATGTATACATAATAACTAAATCATTATGCTTGTGTATCTGCAAGTATTGACCATCAAACTTAACCATAGTATACCATCCATCTTTTTTAAGTTTAGATTGTGCAACCTTAGTAATATCAGTACCTTTATATTGTTCTCTAAATGTAAAGTATTCCATTATAGCTCCTTTTTATCGTGAAGTTTATTCATAATATCTCTTACTTTCTTAGCAGTATCTTCACTCATATATACTGCAAATGCTCTTTGATGTTTTCTATCAGCTGAGATATAGAACTTATTTATAATTGGTATACGATTAACATAGAACTTCTCTTGTTTATCATCAGACCAATCAGGAATCCAGTTTTTGTCCCATTCTTCTATCTTTGGTAATAGTTTCTCAAGACTACCAAATATTACATCTGGTCTAGCCATAACTACATCCTTTGAGCAAGATGAAAGTTAGCTTTATACCATTTAGCTTCAGCTTCAGGTGTAGTCCACTTTTCAAATTTACCATCAACTAGTCTTCCTTCTCTAGAATTAATTTCTTTCTGAACTTCATCCATAATTATTCTAGCATCAAATCCTAGTTGTTCTATTGCTTCTATACGATATACAATACCATCAGCAAGACCATCAAGTTTGACGAAAGTATTATCACTAACGTGCACTTTCTTACCGTTTGTAGTAGTTGGATTCTCTCTGAACTTAGCCCATATTCTAGCCATTTTAGCAGCATATGGTTTACAGTATTTACCCTCGTAACCTTGCATTTCAAAGTCCTCTTCTATAGACTTTCTAAAGAATGTTTCATAGTCGAATTTCTGAACATCTAAGTGTCTATCTTTTCTGAACTTATCTAAGTTATCGAATATGTCTTTAAATTCTTCATTATCTAACATTTCTAATAACTCTCCGCAAGCATCAGCATATCCACTGTAATAATTAAACTCATCATGAATCATATCGTGATCTGCTATTTGTCTCTTATCTAAGCCATAATACATCTTATCGCTTATATTCTTTTTAATTGAATCAATCAAGTTTCTTCCTTTGTTTAAAATCAGATAATATCTCTGATAATTCTTTTGGTACTTCGTTTGGAAATGCATATAGATAATAAAACTTATATTCATCTTTATCCCATAGTGCATACAACTTCATACCATCCTTTTTATTTTCAAGACCTTCTACTATTTCATATTCGTAGCTTGAACCCTTTGCTAGTTTATCCATATCAGCTCTGGCTATACCAAAGTTTATATTCATCTTCTGTAATGTTTGTAATATATCTAGGTAATGTTTCTTTACGTATTCATCAGCTTTAACTTTACAATCCCAATATGTCATACCTGCGGCTACGAATAACCTAGGAAAAGGTTTCTTGTTATAATAAACAACTATATTCCCCCTTGTCTCTGCGTTTGAACAATGATAAAAAAGAGGAAGTCCACAGACCACCTCTTTAGTCGATGTTTTACTACCTCTTGGAACGCTTCCATAGACAGCAAAAGGTTTCATTAATCTTCGTCACTCTCTTCAGGATATTCTCCGTGAATAGGTGCAGCGTTAGCTGTTCTTAGAGATTGTTCTGCCCAATTACCATTATACATTACTTCTCCAAAATATCTTTCTAAGAATCCAATAGAAGTGATTTTACCAATCATTCTCTCTTTATCTTTATCGCTTCCAACTACAAAGTTAGATGGAATATTGTTCTTAAGATTTTGAATGTAACCTTCTTCAATTAATAGCTTAAAGCTTTCGTTTTCAGATAGTTCAACCAAAGCATCTCTAAGAGATACTTGATATTCTAATTGCTCTATATCTACAGTGTTGTTTTCTTCCATAGATTATTCCTTACAGAATATCATCATCATCATCAGATGAAGCAGCAGCAGAACCTTCAGTAGAACCAACGGTAGCAGTTTTGCTATCTTTTGAATCAACAATAAGTGTACCATTTTCTTTAGCAGCAATATGAGCTTTTGTATAATATGGTTTTAAATCAGTTGTTAATGCTTCAACAACAGCAGGTTTTGCACCAAGTTTTTTTTCAGCTACAGTATGACCAGTTGCGAACAATGTTCTATGGATTTGTTTCTCTATTTTTTCTTTGTTTTGATATTCATCGTAAACTTCTTGGAAGGCAACTTTAACAACTTGACCTAATGGCTCAGTAAATACAGTACACTCTTCAGTGTTTTTCTCAGACATTTTAACTTTAGCAGTTTTAGTTGCACCAGTTTTCATACCAGTTACAGCAACGAATTCTTGCCATTTAGCATAATCTACATTGTCTTTTCCTGTAGTCCATTTCTCATCAACACACATATCGAACACTAATGCTCTTTTACCAGCAGAGTTTTCGAATATGAAAGTTGCTCTATTGTTACCACTTCTATCTTGTTTAAGTATTACAGCTTTAATTGTTACATCGTAAACACCAGTTCTCATTCCACCAGATTGACCTGCTTTTTCAGCAGCAGCTTCGTCTTTTTTAAATACAAATGCCATATTTTATTCCTTATTTTAGTTTTATATTAAAGAATTTCTTCAGTTTCAACAACTGGAGTTTTATCTTTGTTTGGGTTAAATGGACTATTAGCCATCGCCTCAGCAGTAAATGTAGCAGGATCTTCAACAGTTTTAGCTAATGCTTGACCTTCAGCAGATTTAGCTCCACCTTCTTCATATTTACCTTTCATAAATAATTGAAGTGCTTCATTTGCAAGCTCTTGTGCCCTCTTCTCAATTCTATAAGCAATAGATGCTTGTAATTTACCAACACCTTTTGCTTTACCTTGAGACATTTGAATCTCAGCTTCAGGTAAATAACCTTGAGTATATCTACACCAGTGGTAAGTTGTACCATTTTCTTCGTATGAAGGATTAGTAGTTCCTCCGCCTCTTTGTGGTTCGCATACTTCCATTAGCTCGTCAAGAGTAATTTCTTCAGCTTTCAATTGTTTCAATGCTGCATAAAGATTACCTTTGTTAAATGCAGTTACTAATTTTTCTAAACTCATTATTGTCCTTTTATCGTGGTGGTGGCATAGATTTAATTCTATCACCATACTCTTTTATGTATTCATCTGCAGACTGATGACCTCTTATATACATTATACAATCGGTAACTGTCTTTAAGACACCAAAATTACTTAAACCTAGAAGAACGATTAATGCCTCTCCGTTTCTTTCCAATTGACATAGGGTGTCGAAGTCATTTAGGTCGAAACCTAAAGACTTTAATTGAGAGGCAAATCTCTTCACCCTAGATATATCACCGTTAAAGTAATCACTTAATCCTTTGACTAATTCTTGACGCTTAGCTTTCGTATCCATAATACTTATTTACCGCCTCTATTATAGCCTTTGCTGAGTTTGGAACTTTTCCATCAAACATTCCTCTAGGACTTTTAGCTGTAGAAAACTTAGTAGGTTTATACTGCATATAACAAGCAGTCATATCACCAGCATATATGTTTTGATTTGGAATATCATCTTCAGCATATTCAGGCTTAGTAAATAATACTATAGTAAATTGAGATTCAATGTAACCATATTTATATTCCTTACCTTTCATTTTTGCAAATAGTTTAACTTCATTAAATCCTTCAGCTTTTTGCTCAGGCAATGCAGTAACTATAAGCTGTTGAGGTAAATCTTTAAATTTAGATATCATATCATAAACTAACTCATTATGTTTTCCCCATTGAGAATAACCACTAAACATTACAGCACAATATTTTTCTATTATTTCTCCAGATGCAGTAGCACTATCAAAAAATACATATTTATATGCTTTATATTCCGCTTGTTTGTCTTCAGGCAATTTATCAGGGTCTCTGAGAGCGTCAAGCAATGCCATCATCTGCTTTACACTTTTAACATATTTTGTACTATGTTTAGAAGCTTCTCTATCTGGCATAACTTTATTCTCTGTATTAATAATTAGTACTTCTCCTACAGGCAAATCTTCTGCCATAGTTGATTTACCAGTTCCACTTTCTCCGACAACTAATATCGGAACTTGTCTATAACTCACATATTCTCCTTAAAAATTATATACATTCATAGCATTTATTTCATCTGCAGTCAAATTAACTACTTTATGCTCAGTTGAAAACTCAGAACCATCAGGAAGAGTTATAACTACCCTAGATTGACATTTTAACTTCTCAACAACTTCTGTAAGAGCAGTAAAGCTATCGAAGAATACATATTCATATTGCATATACTCAGCTTGTTTATCAGCTGGTAGTTTCTCTAGATTTGCAAGAGCATTTAATAAAGCAATTATCTGTTTGTAACTTCTAATATATTTAGTAGTAAAAGCATCAGCTTCATTCATAGGCAATTTCTTATCCTCGATATTTATAATTAAAGTCTTACCTCTAGGTAAAGACTCAGCACTTGTAGATTTACCAGTTCCGGAACCTCCGACTATAAGTATTGGTACATTTTTTGCATTCATTATTCTCCTTTTTTTAGATTTGGTAAAGCTTGAAATTCAGCTTGTGTAAATGAACCATCAACTGTATCAACATATACTATATGATTTGGAATATCATTTGGAATAAAATAAGAGATTATTTTACCATATACTCTATGATGGTCTTTTTTGACTTTTATTAATTTGAACCAAACATCATTTGATTCAACAGTATTTCCATCGTAGAAATAAGATATTTCTCTCTCTACTTCATTAATATTTGGTAAACCATCGTGCTTCAATGTGAAGTACTCATCGTTTCTTCTTACAAATGATACCGTATGATAGAAATGAGATTGATGTAAGAACTCATATTCTACATCATCTATAATTATAATATCAATACTCTTTGTAATATCACTTTTCTTATGAAGAGTCTCAAATTTGTGCTTTTGTAGTACACACACTTTCACTCCTTTTAAGCTTAAGTAATACTAAGTATCCTATTAAATCAGATATAACATCTTCATCTTCAAGTTCACTAGCATTTTTAATCCTAGATAGTTTATCATCTATACGAACATTAATTTGCTCTATACTATCAGATTTAGAGAATATTCTAATAGGCTCTAATGCAGAATTGCCATACTTTTTGTTTTTGTCAATAAGCATAAGTGCAATGTCGTGAGTAATAGCTAATACAGATGACTGGAAATCTTGTGGTTCAAAATCACTACTATCTTCAGTAATGAATTCATTAAAAACTGAGTCTTTAATTGTTTCTACTGAATCCATTCTAATATCATATGTAAAATCACGTGCCATATCATCGTTTCTACTGTATGTAGTATTTGCAGCTTTAAGTCCATAACGACTAACTTCTTCCCATCCGTCATCTTTACTACCAAGTTTTATCCAACCATCACTATATGCAAGCTGTGGCTCATAATATGGGCTTAAATAATTGTCATATATCTTAACTACTCTAGCTACATTCATATCTGGAGTTTCAACTATGAATCCACCAGGTAAGTACTTGAAATATCTCATAGCTCTACTCCTTCTAGTTGTGCTATTGGAACAATTTTCTCTCCATCGAAACAGTCCATTCTAACTAACATATGATTTATTATTGCATCAAATCTTGAGTTGAAGTATGGAACTATATCTTCGAATGTAGCTTGTCCATTTAGTTTGCCATAGATAATATCTCTAGCACCTTTATCTCCAATTCCTGGAGCACCTGCTACATTATCTGTAGTATCTCCCATTAGAGTTTGGCATAAATACCATTGCTCTATTGTGTTCTCATCATTTGGTTGTCTCCATTCTCTATTATTATAATCATAACAATATGTTGGATTAGCATTAATAACATCTTTGTCTATTGCTGCTACTAAATAACCTTGTGTTCTAGCTAAGTAATTAACTACATCATCAGCTTCTGCACCTACCTCTTTATATATCAATACCATTGGATGTTTTAATCTAGTTATAATTAACCGTTTAAGGTCATTAATACCTGAGATTTTAACTTCTTTACGATTAGCTTTGTAACCTAAATCTACAGTGTTTCCAAGTTTATTAACTCTGAAGTTTACACCTGATGGACTTATCTTATTTCTAAAGCTTTTCTTTGGACTTAATACAATTACAGGATTTACAGAATCATCTTTTTGATAAGTAACTATACCTATCTTACCATCAATTCCTCGTACGAATATCTCTTGAGTTATCTTTGCAATCTCTCCACAAAACTCAAAGTATGCTTTTTCCAAATCACATAGAGTATTGTTTTCAAGTTGATGTCTACTGCAAGATTTATATACAAGACTATCAGAATCTATTGCTATATTGTATATCATTAATCTTTCCTTATTATTGCACAAATAAGTATTCCTATTAGGAAACCAAGAAGCATTAAATCTACTGGTTCTGAAAATATCATTTTATTACTCCAGTAAATCTAAGAACATTTATAGATAGCAATGTAAATGCTACACCAGCAAAGAATCCTGAATAAAACATATCAATCATCGGTGTGAATACCATATTTATCTATACCTAACCTTTCGTTCATTTGAACATACAGAGAACCCTCTAAGTATCCAGGTCTTGGAAAGTTTCCAGACTCTTCTATTATGTCCTCTATCATTGACCGAATTTCATCGGCACTAAATCCAAGGTCTACCATATGTGTCATCATCCTGAATAACCCCATATGTAAACCTTGACCTGAAGATACATTGTAGAAGTACTTAAATTCGTTCTTTCTATCTTCCCATAGTAAAGTTCTTCCACCTTTACTTATTCTTGTTATCTTTTTAGTTTCAGTAGGAAGTTGTGATACTATTTCAGAAGCCAATAATGGTTCTCCAATATTACTATACACTTCGTTTCCTCTGTATCCATAAAAGAATTGTGACTGTGGTAAGTCATCTATATCTGCACCAATTACTCCAGCTAATGCTTTCATAAAGTGTTTCCATCTAGTAGAGTCAAGCTCTATTTCTATATCTAATGGCATTATAATCCTGTATTTATAAGGATTATGTGGGTCTGAACCTCTAGACATATGATAAGTATAATCAGATAGATTATCTCTCATCTCATCTATAGATACATCAGTTTTATCTATGTCGAATACTACCCAAGTAGCAGGTGATATGATGTTATCTTTACGACGAATTCCACCTTCGGTTCCTTTAGTATATTCTGATACAGATGCACCCTCTTCTTCAGTTTTAAATCTGAAAGGTATATATGCACAATCATTACATAGTAATTTAGCAAGGTCTGACCATACAGCTTGTTTACATTTGTATCCAGTTGCTGCTTCTTTTGCTATAGTTTCTTTCGCTACCCTTTTAGCAAGGTCTGGCTCAAATCCATTTTCTATATTTAAAGCAGTTAGTTCAGCTACAGATGATACTGCTTTATACGAAGCCCAATGTTCATAATCTATAGTTACTCTACAATGTTCGTGATAAGATAATCGTCCCATTATATACTCAACGTGAGATGTAGTTCCTAGCTTAGAGTTTGCACCTCTAATAAGAGCTTCTATTTGATTGTCACTCTTTAAGATACGAAGCTTAATAAGTTCGTGAAGAGTAAACACTCGTTGAGGTTCTTTGCCAAACATATCTAATACTATCTCGTAAGGCTCTCTTCTTGCCATATTAATAAACTTTGTTAAATCATTAGATGTTAACTCGGCACTATATATAGCTTGAAGCATATGTTCTTTTTCTATAGTATGCGACATATCCCATACAGCATATGCACCAGCTAATTTAAAAGCTTTCCAATGTCTATGTTGTTGCTCAAGAATTCTATGCTCTTCCTCATCAGGAATAAGCTTAGCTTTCTCTGCACACCATATCTCATATTGGTCTTTTAAATCCATACAGTCTTCTGTAGGAACAATTATATTTAAGTCACTATCTTTAGCTACTAGATTACCAGCTATTTTACAAGATAATTCTCTGATATACTCTTCCTTGTCTTTTAGACTAAGTTTCTTTTCTTTAAGCTTAGCCATATAAGATTTAACATCTTCAATAGTCTCAGCTTCTTGTCTGAATACAGGATATACAAAGTAACATCTACGAGCTAGCTTTGAGATAAATTCAGTTTCGAATTTCTTAAGTATTTGTTTTTCCTCAAGAATACCCTTTTCTGAACCAATGAATAAAGCATTCATTCCCATACCTTTGACTTCATCACTCTGTTGCTCTTTATCCTTCAGAACTTTAACCTTACAATCTCCAGCATCGAATAACTGAGATACAACTTCGACATTTGGAATAAAGTCCAAGTTACTATCAATAGCAGTTGATACCTCATCTACTATCATAGACGGTAAACCAATTCCTTCAGCTTTGAAAGAATTAAGGTTTGCCAA
This sequence comes from Arcobacter nitrofigilis, assembly GCA_022736375.1. GTDB lineage: Bacteria > Campylobacterota > Campylobacteria > Campylobacterales > Sulfurovaceae > BN30871. The sequence goes on from DZCE01000009.1 coordinate 24,823, forward strand.
CAATCCAGGAACTGTACTTAATGCATTTGATAATGGCATAAGCTTAGGAACTGGAACATCATTCTCCTTTGCAAGTATTTCAGCTTTATTTTTACGAATCATTTGAATTACATCTAGCCCAGGTTTAATGATTTTTTCAAGCTTAGTAACAGAAGAAGTTTTCTTAGCTCCAGATTTTGCCAGTATGAATACTATCATATTAGCTGGAACTTGATTATCATCTTCTATGTGTATCTTGTAATGGAAATGTCCAACGAAAGATGCCATTGTAAAGTTAGCAATAGCAAGTCCCATAGTATATGGAACATCATCTCCAAGTACAGATATCATAGCCTCTGCTACTTTATTTTTATTTTTGTCGAAAGCTCCCTCAGCTCTAAGAGAGTCTTCGAACTGCGAAAGTACACTCATCTATTCTCCTAGAATTAGCAATAAGTCATCTTTATACTCTCTGATAATATTCTTAGCACAAGATTTATTAGCAATATATAACCAAGATGGTAAGTTTTTCAAAACATAAGTGGAACCAACCTTTAGAATACCATTGTAATTAATACAAATTAAATACTTAAGTTCAGTAAAATTACAAAAATTTGGCTTCCATCCATTATTAGCGCTAGATATAGCTTTTTTAACTCTAAGTTTAGCTTTTTCTAATTCGTAGTATTTTTTAGCTTCTGCTTCAGTTTCGAAAACATTAATATAGTCAAGTCTATTAATAATACCACTGTATACTGAATCTAAAATAGAATTTCTATCTACAAACCAATACTCTGAATCATCCGTTAGAAACACATTTATTTCACAAGTAGGTGTTACTCTATATTCAAATTCTGGAAAATTCCAAAATGGAGTTTCATTATCTACCCAAACTCCAACAGTTTTGCATTTAGTCTGAATTTTTGCACCATTTTTAAAAGCAGTCATTACTGCTATTTGTTCGTCTATTGTCATAGTTTTATCCTTTCTTCATAAAGATATATATATCATTATCATTGTTATATTCTATTGATATACATAATGTTGTATTGTTTTTTATTCTTTCTAGTATCTCATCATAGTGCCAAGTTCTAGGCTCACAATGCAGATTCTTTCTAGTCTCATCATCTGTATGCTTAAATTCAGGTGAAACGCTTATTCTAAGTGGAAATAAAGCCTTTATATATTTATAAACATCTTTTTTTGAAGCCTCTATTTTTCCATAACTACTTTGTTTGAATTCGTATATAAATCTATATATGTCCATCGTTATAATTTCATCCTTTCGATTATATATAAAGGTACATACGGATTTTCATCGTAGTTACCATATTCTATGTCATCAATGATTGTAAAGTCTGGACTATATCCAGAAGATTTACCATCTAAAAGTTCACACTCTGTACTAAAATGAACGCGATTGTCACTAGTCCATATATTATCTTTAGTATCATCACAAGGAATAACTCTTGCAACTGTTACAATTTTTGTAAATATAGTACCTGCATAATTCTCAATATGTAGGGAAACTATATCTCCAATTTTAAGTCCACTTACTGTATCCACTTTGTGTCCTTATTTGATTGAGCAAACAGATATATCCTATCTGTATTCTTAACAGCATATATATTAGCCTCTCTTCTTATTGTCTCTTCGTCATCGAAGTCCTCATTGTACTGAGTATATAGCTGAACGATACAATAATATATCTCTTCTCTATTTAATCTATGAGCTTTAGCGAATGAACTTAAGCATACATCACTCCCTCCCTCCCTCAGTTTGTCAATAGGCATAAAGCCTTCTATCGCTTCAATGTCTAAATACTCTGGTATATCAATTTGTCCTTCCATTGTGTTAACTCCTCTTCCATTTATTAGTCTTATTGAGTTTTGTAGTTCTTGAATTTCTTTAATAGCTTCATCTATATCACCCTTTGTGTAATAAAGGTTTAGATATCCAATTTTTGCTTGATTTAATATCTTAATCGCTTTCATCTTTGTTCCTTATAATGTGTTAATTAGAGATTCTTTGGTTTTGAATAACTCACTACTATTATATTCTTTTGATTCTCCATATACATAGTTAGTTATGTTTACAGAATCTTCTTTTATAGTAATGAAAATTGCTTTTATTTTGCTTGATACAATTTTGTTGTCTTTCATAAAGAACATAACATCATTTACATCGTGTTCAGTTATTATTTTACTCATAGTTTACCTCTTTTATTATTTTTAAACTTAGTGAATCAGCGTGTCTGCGAGTCACATCGTGGACACAAAGCGTAGCGTAGCGTAGCGACTGTCCTAAGATGTTACGATGCAAGACGAAAGCTGAATGAACGATGCAGTGTCTCAGAGTATCTGACCCATTGCCTACGGCTCTCAATCTCTTGAGTAATCTACCTCTAAAGCTGGTACTGATTCTCTCATAATTCGTTCTCGTACCTCTTGTACCGGATGGAGTTTATAGTCTACTACATCATCTATCCATACTTGTGTTTTAATGTATGATTCATCACTGAAGAATACAATAACCTCTTTCTTATCTGTCTGAGCAATGAAACCTTTAGATATGAATATCTTAGTTACTTCATACTGTCTTTGTTTTGAGTTTATAGTATGCCCTACTGCATAATATAATGTATTCTCTTGTGCTTGGTCTGCATATACAGTCAAGAATTCTAGTTCTCTATAGCTTTTATATATTCTAGCTATAAGATAATCTCTTTCCTTGATAAGTTTCTTGGCTTGTTCAAGCTCATCTCTTATCCATTTGTTGTTGTCGTGTGGGTTGGCAATGTCTAGCATATGTTGCATAGCATTAACCGCCTCTTGGATTGTGTAAAATCCTTTGTCTTTGGCTCTTTCTGGTCTTATTCTCATAGTAATCTACCTTTCCATACTAAGTAAAGCCTAACAATTAATCAATTAATTTTAGGTACTCTTAATCCTTTTTATATATTATAATATAATATACCTTAAAGACACCTTAAACTTATAACAAATTGTAAAAAGATTTGTAAATTTATTTATTTATAATCTCTTAAGAATTTGTTATCCCATAGAACAATTACTATTGAACTACGGAAATAACTTCGTACGAATATACAGTGGACTCGAACCACTTTATACATTAGCTTTATGTACAATCATCCTGAGTATACTATGGAGCATCTTGTATTTTACTAGTTGAACCTTCCAGATGCTTGTAACTAAACCTATAGTCAAGTGCACTCGCTATAGGACTTTGGTGATAATATCTTGTATGAGTTAAAAAATTAGTAGATATGCCCCATACATATTTTATGGACAAAATAAATTAATTTATCTAGCTAAGTAAAAATTAAGGTTTGAACAGTAATTTCTAGCTTATGTGTAGCTTAATAATTTATACTAATAAAAGTTGTCCAATTTTATATGGTAGGGCATATTTAAAAATTTTATAGTTGAGCATTAAGATTATGCTGACATAGCTCTTAGTTTATCTTGAAACTTGTCGAAACCTCTGTCAAGATTAGCCATTCTTCTTTCAGTTTTAGTCATCTTTGGAAGTCTTAATCCTGCAACATATCTTACATTTGAACCTGTAAAAGATTGTACGAATGGTACTCTATTTATTACATCTATAAATCTTTGTTTAAGCTCTGGCATATGCCGTTTCATTTGTCCGATATGTTTATCCATATCTCTTTCTGCTGTCGTTCTTTTTTTACTACCGAATAAATTCATTTATACATCCTTATATATTTTAAATTAAAGATGAGCATTTCTACTCATCTTCTCCTAGGAATTGTTCCCACAATGGTCTTTCAGTTCGTGCCTTCTTAATCATTTGGTACTTAACTTCAACAGTGTTTTGTACAATTGACTTTATGATTGTTTCTTCAGCTTCTGCAGTTTCAAATTGTTTTGGAAACATAGCTTTAAATACACCTATTACGGTAGAGATATCCCTCTTTGCATACTCACGAGCATCAGCTCTCATACTTTTCTCGTCCGTTGCATACTCTTTTTCACTAGTTTTACTAGCTTCTTTTTTAATTAATGCCATTATACATCCTTTGGTTTTTGATTTGGATTAGCAACGAATTGCTTTTTCACATAACTGCACGAAGTGCCAAAAAGAAACACAAATTATAGTAAGGTTAGAACCACAAAGGATTTGTGGAGTGTTAGCTTCAGTGTTGAGGTAGGACCTTTGTTAATGGAACGTTCCAGCTCGGCTGGACGAAAAAAAAATGTCAAGGCTTAGCAGCCCTGACTATTAGCACAATCCATAGATTGAGTTTAAGATATGTTCTCTTAGTAGAGTTTTATATTTCTTTATGTGTTTGTATTTACGACCATCTGCGATTTGTTCCATAATTTCGTATAGTAATTCTGAGTCTAGGATTTCACACATAATATCTTTCCATAATCCTATTAGTTCATCTACTTGGTTGTAGTGACATCCATAAGCATCGTGAATAGTATGTACGAAGAAATCTAGTCCCAGAATAATTCTTCTAGCAATGTATCCATCTATTGAGTGGATTAGGTTTGGAGCCATTCCAGCATTATATTTTGATGGTTTGTACTCTGTAACAAATCCAGTGTAGTGAAATCTATGTCCAGCTTTAGAAGTTCTTTCTGCTGTAATTTCATTTTCTGATTTAACATCATATTTAACATTGAATCCATCTGGAAGTGTCCATCTGTATATAGGAATGTGTTCGCTATTTAGCATTTGAATTTTAGCCATAGCTTCCATTGCTTTAGGAGCAATAGAGTATAGAGCATCTTCGAATAATTTAGATAGCTCTGTAGTATCAACTTCACTACCGAAGTGTTTTTCCAAGATTGGAACAAGAACATCCCAAGCTGATTGTTTACCATATAATGTTGTCATTAATGGTTTCTTTGTATGTTCACGAAGAAGTACATCTTCCTCGCCGATTAAATTGTTTAGTTTATCAGCAAGTATTTGATATCCATCAATTCTTTGATGTGGAACATCTCCTATATTGCATACTCTAGCTGTAGATAAATCTCCAGTTAGTATAGCATATAGTTGTAGTGCTTGATTTGAACAGTCAACATATTTTAGTCCTGAGACTGGTAGTCCATTCTCGTGCATTATATAATTATATACTGCTACCTGAAATAGTTTTGGTTCATCAGTATTTTTGAGTATCCACTCTGTGTCCATAAATTTAGCTTTCCATTCGTCTATATTAGCATCGAAGAATTCGTCTAGTTGCTCGAATAGTATTTTATCGTTACCGAAGTAAGATACTATATCTAGCTTAAGCCAGAATAGTCCTCTTGGTGTTAGCATTTGTTTAGGCATTGTGATTGTAGACATATTAGTTCCTTTAGAATAAGTATTATTGTTCCATTGTCATTAGCAATGTAAGTGTATTTGTAAGGTATATGTAAGGTAATTGGTAATGAATAGTAACAATCTGTTTGTCACTGTTACTCGAAGTTAGGAATTAGTCCTCCCTTTTTAATTGTGTTACCTTGTGGATTAATATCGTATCCAGTAGAATATATTCTACCTCTGAAGTCGAAACGATATTCGAAGTGCATAGGAATTTCTTCCATAGTAGCATAAGTTTCCTCTGTAGATAACAGTAGGTCATTAGCTTTTTTTCTTGACATTCTATCTGAATTTCCTTCTGATAGGAATTTGTCGTAGCTATAGTTTAATTCTAGCTCTTCATCTTGTGAGTGTATCCAAGATTGTTTTTGTAGCTTGTTTAATGCATCTAGCACTAGCTGAGGTTGCTTTTCAGAACCTCTGCCAGTTGTGCATTTACGCTTTGTTAGTTTATATCCTCCTCTTGATTTCTCTGTCCAATCATCTGGACATTCGATTAGAGGAAGTCTAAATCTATTGTATGTAGCTCTGAGATTTAAGTTCTCTGAGAATAATATCTCTGAACGAATGTATGTGAATGTTGCAAATTGCCCATCTTCCATACGCTTTACAGATTTAACGATGTCATAGAATATTCCATCGAATTCTGCTATGATATCCATAGCTACATTTAGTGATTCCTCTTGGAACATTTTATTAAACTCTCTATCAAGATACATAGTTTTAATTACAGTTTCAAGTGGTATATCCCTTGTGCTGGCAGTATGACCTTTAACAGGTATACCGCTCTTGTCATTTCCTAGGATTGACAGAAGTATTATTATTACTTCCATAATTTCTAGGTCTTCAGCTACTATTTCTCTAGCTGATAACATTTCGTGAAATTGTGGTATATATGAGTATACCGTTTCTGCGAACTCTGCGATTTCTTTGTTTAGCTCTTCGTGGAGCTTTTGGTTATCGAACTCTTGTTCGATTTGTAGTTGTGTGAGTCCTGCTATGTTCATTTGTTATTCCTTTAGAATTTGAAGTATTTAGTATCCTCTTTTACAGTCTTAGTAATCTCTGCCTTTAACATATTTACTAAGTCTTCAGATACAACATTGTTTCTCTTACATACTATGAATATTTCTCTGAATATTCTTTTAGCATCTGATAACTCTTGTTGAGACAATTGTGCATCAGTAGCTTTAGGTTGTTGTTTCTTGTCGTTGAATAAACTCATAGTTTATACCAAGAAAGTACCGTGTTGAATACTGTGACTTCGTAGGAAGTATTTATTGTTTAATCTCTCTGCTCTTCTATACGATAGGTCATATGCTGAAGCATAGTCAATACCGTGAATAGCCATAAGATTGTTAGCTCTAGCTATTATCTCATCGTTTGTTAGCGTAATGCTTCCGCTCTCGATAATGTTTTTGTTCATATTAGCTTCAAATCTCATTGATTTGTTTAGCAATACTATGAACTCATTAATATTTCCATTGATTAAAGCTTCTGCGATTGCTCTTGAATAGCTTGTATTCATTGATTGTAATTGTTCGATTGCTTGAGCTTCTGTGATTGAACCTTCGATTAGGTCTTGGTTTAATTCTGTGTATGTGAAATTTGTCATTTTATATCCTTTAGATAAATTGGTATATATTGCCTTTGGCACTGTAACACTTACGGTTTAGTTCATTGAACTCCATAGGACACACATAATATGTCCTAGCAATTCAAATCCATTTGCTAAAATAATAAGCTATTTTATCATCTAGTCTTAATCTGTACCAGTAGCTTAGTTGTTGACATTCTATTAGTCTGTCTTTAAGTACTTCTACTGCGAATATTACAAGCAAACATATAGTTGCTATAGTTAATGCGTTTGATATTTCTTCCATTGTTAATCCTTTAGATATAATGAGGCAATTAGCCTGTGTTGTAGCATTGCTACACTATTTAGTAAACACCATAGAACCATCAGAAGATAGCTCTAGCTGATTACATACCAGTTGATGTCCCAAGGATAATTGCACCTGCAATACCTAAAGCCATACCAGCCAATGATGACATTGAATGAGTTTTGATAAGCTCTTTTCTATCGCTATTTGCATACTTAATCACTTGGATAAGCTCTGCATCAGATAGTTCTGCCAGTTCTGCTCTGAAGTATTTGTTTGCTATAGTTCTTGCTCTTTCAGTTCCAATAGTTGAATCTATTGCCATAAGTAATGGTGAAGTAGTAGCAGTTGTTTCCGTAGCAGTTGTATTAGTTGTAGTCGTCATTGTAAAATCCTTTGTGATTTGATTGTTTGTTGCCTTTAGCACAGTAACTCTTGTAGACCATATCAGTGTTGATATCCGTTGTATGTACAAGCTTGGCTTGTGGTGTGTTAGAGTTGGTTGTGTATTGTGTGTTAGCTTGGTTGGTAACGGCTTATGTGTTTGCTGTGGTGTTTGAGGGTTCCTCATAACCCTAGCCTTACCATTTCTCCTACCATCGCATAACAGTGTTAGTGCTTGTAGTAGTAAAAGGAAGCTTAGTACGAATTACTAGCTTAGCATAGGGGGGGTGGTGTGGTTTTAGCCAGTTTCACAGGCTCTGGGGTTGTGGGGGTTCATTCGTAATTTTTTTTGTGAAATTTTCGAGATATGAGCCACATTCAGTTGTTTTTAAGTTTGCATAAACCACATATATGCAACATAACTTTATATATTATACACATAATATCAACATATTATTATGCAGTAAGCAACATAATACGCACATATTATATGTAACAAAAAATCCGTTTGTATTATAAAGGTAGCCAATAGATAGAGAATCCACTGCTGGCTACGGTTGTGGGTCGACTGCTCTGTCTAACTACGGGTTAACGCAAGATATATAGATGGTATATACATAGAAATGACTAGCATTAACTATGGTTGTAGATACGGTGTGTTCAATGGTGTGTGCTATGTGATAGCAGTGGATTGAAGCACAGTTATTTCATATCAATCTGTTTGTGAAAATAAGTATCTACTTGATGAAATGTACATATATCAGATGTTGAATAGTGTCCATTTTCATTTGGTTTGAGTCTTATTGGTTTAGCATTAAGCTCAAGGATTTGTGAGATTACTAGAGAAGCTGGAGCGTTGCTATCGAACTCAACAACTACTCCATTGTCTAGTTGTATTAACATACTAAGCCTTTAATTCAAAGTGTGGATAGTCTTGTAGTGTGTGCTCAGCAATGTCACCATCGCCATCCCAGTCTGCACCCCATACAAGCTCTACTCCTAATCTCTTAGCACATTTCATAACAACATCTTTTTGTTTATAAAATCTATCTAAATTGTTCCAATCAACTGGATATGGACAAATGTCGATAGCAAGGCTTGGAAGATGATTGTGTTTAGATTTTTTAACAGTACCATCTTTATCGGTTACAGTTTTACCAGTCTTAACCCATCTTCCATTACTAAAGACTCTTCCTTGTTTATAAAGAGCTAGCTGCTCAGATGGAGTTCTATGTCCAAATACTATAGTAATGTCAAGCTCTTTAATAACTTCTAACATTACTCTTTTAATATCTGGATGACATGTATCTAATTTAGCTAAAGAAGCTTTACCAAAATTAGGCATTGAATGTCTCCTTTCTAAGTTCGTTATATGCTTCATTGAACATATCAGCTCTAGTTGGATTAGCTTTTGATTTAGCTATTCCATCAATCATAATAGTTGCTATATCTTTTGTAATACCATCAGATGTATCAGTTAATAATCTATTAATACCATATCCAATGGCAGATTTAGCAACCTCAGTTCCAGCAACTCTTAAGAGAAATTGCAATATAAATGTTAACATAAGATTCCTTTACTTAATAACAAGACCAAGTAATGCAACTATTACTGCGCTAATGACAATCCAATTAACTTTCCTAAGCGAATCTTCAATATCATCAAGCCTAGCATTTGCAACTTTTTGTCTTTCTTGAAGAACTCCAACTTCTGTGTTTACACGATTATGAAATTCATCACCTTTCTCTATACTAGCAGCAAGCTTATTAAGCGTTGCATCAAGATGAGTTAACTTCTCTGCTAATATAATAGAATTTACGTCAGTTGTTCTTCTTTCTTGAAGTGGTGGTGGCATAAATTGTCCTTATTTTTTCTTTGGTTTACAAGCCATATTATTCTCCTTTGTTTCTGTATTCTCTTATAGATTTATATCTAGTCTTGTCATATGGTGTATCGTACTTAGGAGTGTCTGTGTTGTTCTCGCTAGTAGCACTGTATGTGCTTTCATTAGAACCTATGCTAGAGGTATCATTATCTTTCAGATAAGTCTGTTTGTCATCAGATACCTCGCCTACTTCATCAGAAGCAAATGCATCATATATCATCTGAACTACTCCACGATTATCAACATACTCTCCATCAGAATTTCTATATGGAGCAAGTCTATCTTTCCATAACAAGTCAGGCTCAGTTATTGGATTACGAACTACTTCATCATCCATATAGTATGCTCCTTGTTTGTAAAGGTCTCTGTATACTCCAGGAATTAACTTGTGTATATTTCTAGTTTCATATAGAGCACCATCTCCAGTTACGAAACCATATGGCATATCAACTAAAGATTCAACTGGAGACACAGAGCTAAGATGTGTATTAGTCTCATCACTAAGATATAGAATACTAAGAGCTATAGCAGCAGCTTTTAATGGATTATGCTTAACAGTTTTAGCAACAGCAGGCAATACAGAAGCAGCCCACTTAGCAAATACAGCTAATCCATACTTATCAATAGCATCAATAAACACTGGAGCTATCTCATCCATTTGACCGAACATATCATTTGTTCTCATCATAGCATCGATATTGTTTGAACCAGAGTCTTTAAATCCACGGTACATCATATATCTAGCTTGGAAGTCAAGGTAAGAGAAAGCGTCCTTAGCAAATCCACCAGTTATTGCATTTTGATTAAACATAATTTCATTTGTTATTCTATCTAAATGTCCACCAGTTAATTCACTAAGCATATTATTAAGCATTGAACCATTAGTTCTAACACCGTCTAATGTATTGATCGACAATCCATCTTTAAGCATTTGTACTGCTTCATTATCTCTATACTTAGCTATAAGTTCAGGAGTTAATTTACCTTGTGCAGTAGCTAAATCAAATTCAGCAGTAATAGCTTTGAATTCTCTCCAAGCTCCAATAGCATCTTTATTGTATCTTAATGCCTTCATTGGATTACCGTGAGCTAACATATGGTAGCTATACGACACTAGAAAGGCATTCTTAAAGGAACTTAAATTCTTCAAAACATTACTCTGTTTAAATATTGACACTGTATCTTTAAGTAATCTATCAGCTACTTTAAGACCATAGCTAGTATCAGCATTAGATAAACTAAATTCATTACGACCTATTAGTTTATCTTTGAATTCTTTGTTTACATATACAATTTCATCTCTAGCAAACTTAGGCAATCTATACGATTCTTCAAGTGATAACTTAACGAATCCATCTTGCTTATTTTTACTAAACATAGATTTGAATGTATCATCACTATGTGTCAATATCTCTGTGAAAGTATTTAGTTGAGCATCTTTTCTTCTGAGTGTAGCTTCAGTATTACCAAGCATCATAGCTAAGTCTCGTTTAAGACCCATCTTAGTTCTTGTTTCTAAATCAGCAACATTCATAAATCCTCTAGCAGATACTTTAAGTCCGTGCTTCTCTGCATATTCATAAGGATTAGCAACATCAGTTACTTTAATTCCTTTGACATCTTCTCCAACTTTAGCTGACATACTATCAAAACCAAGTGCTCCTGCTTCAAGTTTAGGATCTGCATCGTGTACATATCGTTTCATCTTGTTATCCCAAATCTTAGGATTATCAAATGAATCTTGTATATACCCTTTTTGCATAAGATTTAAGTCATTAGTAAATGCAAATATAGCAGTACTTCTATCTTTCATGCTTTTGGCAATAGATAGTAAGTCTTGTACTTCAGCAGTATCAACATTCTTAGCATACCATTCCCATCCATCTACATTGTCCATAGCTTTAATTGAAATCATTTGGTCAATGATATCTTCATATCCTTTTAGATTGTAATGTTCAGCTATAACACTAGCATTATTAGCATAGAATCCTCTTTGGTTTTCACCTCTACCTACTCCATCTGCACTTGCATCTATATGCTTTTGCATTCTAGAATATAGTTGATAGTGGTCTGCAAACCAAACATCAGCTTCAGCCTTACTCTTTATACCACGAAGTCCAATAGCGTCAGTAAAGAATACATTTCTCATATATTCATCTTGATTCTTATCTTTCAATAACTTCTGGATATGCTTAGTAAGTCTATCACCAGCTTCATCAGCCAATTTCTTAGACGGTGTTGTTATTCCTAATATTTTAGAAAATGTCTTATGTTCTTTAGAGTATTCATATTTATTCTTAAGATGCTTACCAGTATCACTTATAGAATCCAAGAATTCTTTAAGCATACCTTTATGTTCAGCATTTAAGTTTTTGTTTACTCCATCGTATGCAGTTTCTCCATACTTTTTTGAAGCTTCTCTTAATGCAGATAATTGCTCATCTACTATATGAGATTCTCTCCATTTAGTTTGCATCTCTGCAAATGCTGGATTCTTTTCAGCCATATCGTCAAGAATACTCTCAACTTTATTGTAAACTATAATGTCAAAACCATTAACTTTATCAAGAGTATCTTCTATGGACTTCCATATACCATTAGCTCTTGGAGACATATCTCCAGACTTAGATTTAAAGAAATCAAATATTCTCTTAGCATTACCAGCAAATGAAGCTTTGTCAAATCCAGATTTCATACCTTCGCTAAATGATTGTTTCGCTTGTTCAGAACCAGCTTCAGCATTCTTAAGTCTTTCAGCCTCTTCTAATACTTTACGAATTTCTTCGTCAAACATATCGAACTTACCAGCTTCAGTTTTAATTGCATCATCAATTTGTTCAGATGGAATATCAATAGGCTTTCCACTTGTAATAGCTTCATCTATTGATTTAACTGTAGCAGTACCAGATTCTAATACTTCACTTGCAGTCTGTCCTCTAGTTCCAGAACCGCTAGACATAATGTCATTAGCTAGTTTATTTCTAATCTCTCTAATTCCAGACATCTTAGTTCCAACTGGATATCCTCTTTCAGTGAAGAATTGTCTATCACCTTTAATTGATGATTTAAGATTTGGATTATATTCAACTCCAGCTCTAAATCTATTATACAGATATTCATTAGCAGATTTCCAAGCACCTTTGCTAACTCCATCTGGAGCAGGTATCATAGTTTTCTCACTAAATCCTTTACCTTGAATTGCAAGAGCTAATTGTCTTTCAAATACATCGTCTCCAGCTTTTGGTATAGACACTTTAGTATGAACGATTTCATCAATCATAGCATCTACTATTGTATGATGCTCTTGATTTCTGTGAGTCATTGTAGTCATATATGAAATCATTGTTTCAATCTTAGTCATACCAGTTGCTGGAACCATTTCACTCCAAGGCTTTTTAACTATCTCTTTAACTTCGTTTTGAAAATCTTCTACCTTCAAGAATTCTCTACTTTTATCTTTAAAGATTTTATCTAAATTTCCTTTACGAGGCATATCAATTTTACCTTCACTAAGTTCTTTAATAGCCTTATTACCAAAGTCTTCATCTTGTAATTGTTTCATAAGACTTCTGTATTTAGCATCAACTTCTTTTCGCATTTCTTTTGGATAGGTTATTGCATCGTGTTTAGTCTGAAGATTTAAATCTTTTCTAATTGTACGAGCAATCCAAGCATCAATACTATGAATAAATCTAGGCATTAAAGCCTTAGAAAATTCATCTTTAGTACCATTTACTATGTTAACTTTACCAATAGTTTTAGTTTTTCCACCTGATGTTTCAACTATGTTATAAGTCTTATATCCAGACAATTCTATTTCAACTTTCTTACCGTCAGGTAATGTCCAAGAGAATTTACCAGTAGTGTTAGCTTTAAATACTTCATCCATCTTTTTAGCAAATTCTCCAATAGCAGGAACTTCTTTAGCCATTGCAGAGTAATACTCTTGCACAAACTTATTAGCATTATCCATTGTTTTAAGCCAAGGTAAATCAGCAAGTGCAGCCTCTGCAGTACCTTTCTCCATGGAGCCATACATATCAGGAGTATATACTGTCTTAACATCATCTTTACTTACAGCCGAACCTTTTAGATTCTCAAAGAAACCGTCGTCAGCTTTATTAATATGATTTCCAACAGTCTCTCTGAAGTCAATTCCATCTGCTTTCTTAAATACTCTTTGTGCAAGCTTAACATCTCCAGTGATTACAGATATAAGAGCAGCAACACTATTAACAGCGTCACTAGTCTCTTCTGAATGCTTAATTTTAAAGACATTCTCTTTATCAGTTAATCCTAATTTATTAGAATTATAATCTTTAAGCAATGTATTAAACTCTATATTAGCAGCTTCCTTAGTTTTAGCAACATCTTTTGCTGGAACATTTGGCATATGCTTATCTACAAGCAATATTCTTGCTCTTCCAACATCTTTGAAAAAGTCAGGATTAGCGTCTATATCTCTCTTCTCAGATAGACTAAGTTTATATTCGAAAGGTCTTTCAGCATTTTTACTATATCTATCAAGTATTCCTTTTTCTATATAATCAGCAACTGCTTGTCTCTTGTTAACTATTACTTTGTTTTTTTCATAGTCAAACTCAAATGACTTATCTTTTGCAATACCTCTTTTTTCTTTGATAGATTTAACTGATACTTTTCTAGGAATTACCATTATATCATCATAAGCTTTAGTTCTTGCTTCACCAAATTTACTAACTTCATCAGCAGTAGTTAATTTACCAGCTACTTGTTCTCGTGCAGAGAATTCTTTATCAAGTCTTTTAGACTCTCTAAATGCTAGTTCATCAGACTTAATCTCGCCATTATTGAAAGCAGTCACATCGTACAGTCTGTTTCTATGTCCCTCTAGTTCAGCAACTTCTTGTGGAAATTTATACTTAACATTATCAGGTATATTGTTTATGTCTAGGTTTTCTCTTGGAAATGCAAGTTTTGCCTTAATCTTTAAATCATCAGATGCTTTAAGCATTGCAGTCTTATCGACTTTATCAATTACAGCTTTAGCAATAAGTGGACCTCTAGCATCTTCAGATAGTGAATGATATTTTTCGGTATGATATGCAGCAGTTCCACCAGCTTTATTTTTGTTAGCATCTGATGCAAGTTTAAACTCAGTTTTAATATTACTTGAATAATCTATTGGTTCATACTCTGATATCTTAGCATTTTCAACTTTAGATTTAACTGCATTATCTATATCGTCTTTAGTTGGTATAGTTATGTTATTAGCTCTAGCTTCTGCATCTAATGCTCTTTTTCTATAGAGTTGTTTTTGAGTATCATCAGTAACTTTATCAGCAATTTGATTATACAATTTAGACTCAAATTTATCTCTAAGTTGAACTTTCTCAATATCAGATAGATTTTTAGTAGATTTTATTTTAGCTTCTGTCTTACCATAAGCATCAAGATTGTTTACAGCTTTGTCGAAAGATTTCATTGCATCATCTGCATATGCATCTTCTTGTCCAGCTTTCATACGGTTAAGTTTAAGCGATGCAGCTTGACTATCTCCACCTAAATGAGATGTGAGATAATCACTAGCATACTGTCTACCACCAGTATCAGTAAAGGTTTCTTGTAATTTACTACCTCCAGGTAGAACAACTTCATCTTTCTTCTTAAATCCTTCAAGTCTTCTCTTTTCAGCAATGCTTCTAACCTTAGGGTCTACAACTTCTTGAGTCTTAATACCTTTTTTCATAGTTCTAGTTTTATCAGTAACAACTGCAGGACCACCTTTAGGAGAACCTTCAGTATCTACAACATAATTCTTTAACGATGTTCCAGTGTATTTTTTAACTGCAGTATCAAGACCTTCTACTCCAACTTCTAAAATATCAGCAGCAATCTCACGTGCTATAGGCTTAGCTATTTCAAATGCATTACTAACTTTATCTTTTACTTTTTGAGTAGCAGTTGGAAGCGGAGCATCAACTCCAGTTCCACCGAATTTTCTAGAAGTAAAATCATAAGCTCTCATTAATGGTGCAGTACCAGCAGTACCAACAAATCCTACTGATGCATCAAGTAATGTTCTTTGCGCAATAGTATCTGGGTCTTCTTGAAGAACTGCTCCAACACCAGTTCCTACTGCTCCTAGTTTTAAAGCATTAGATGTAGCATCTTTAAGAAGAGCACCTCTAAGTTCAGACTTATAATCTTGTTTCATAAATTTAAGAGCATCATCAGATACAAAGTGTGCAGTAACATTATCAGCCAATTCTTTAGGCTTAGCATTTAGTGCGATTCTTGTATTGGACATAGCTCCAATTTTATAAAACGGAAGATACGCAACAGCTTCTGCTGCAAGTCCAGTAATATCTGAACCTAGTGTACTTCCACGATTTGCTACTTCTCTTTTAAAATCAAGATTAGCTTTAGTTGCAACATCAGATAACTTATCTGTAATATCTGGAGTAGCATCATATGAAAATGGTTGAGTAATAGCACTTCCAATAGCTTGGAATATGCTAGAGTCTTTGTTTGTTTTTACAAAATTATCTGCAAATCTTTCAGGATTCATAGCATTTTCAATTACATTTCCAGTGCTAGAAATTCCTTTCATTAAAACATTACCAATAGTTGGAGCTATAGTTTCAAGAACTCCAACTTTCTTATCTCCTGCAATTCTACTTGCTTCGTCAAATCCATACTTAAGCTCATTTTCACGCATTTGTTTCGGAGTTAAGTATCCTCCTGTGTAAGCAGGAGCTTTTTCTAAATTAGCCATATAGCAACCTTATTTTTTCTTTTGTTTAATTAAGACGTTATTAACTCCAGGAGCATTAGTCTCATCAATAGTATAATTATCAGCAACAAAGTTATAGAATGCATTTTGAATTTGGTCTTCGTTATAAGATTTAAATTCAGGTCTTCGTGTAATAATATCATTAAATTTATTTGTAGCATCTTGTAGATTTGAAAGACTTTGTTCTCCAACTACAGTTTTTGGAACAATTGAATTACCAATAGAATCAAGTAGTCCTCTTGGTACTTTCTGATGAAATGCATTGAATGCGGTAGCAGGTTTCTTAATAAGTCCACCTTCTACACCACTATCAACTTTGCCTTGAGCAATCTTTTCAGTAGGAACGTGTTTATCAAATATACTAGGAGTAGGACTTCCTTTAGGTTGAGTAATTCCAGTATTAACATTTTGAACCATATTCTGATTCTTAGTATTCTCAAGAGTTACAGCATTTGTTCCATATTGTTTAGCATTTTGCATTCCTGCATCGGCAGTATATTTACTAGACGCTAAAGAATTATTAGATACAAAAGCATCAGCGTTAGCTTTAATGCTAGCACCTTGTACGGAAGCATTAGCAGATACTTGACTAGAAGCAAGACTATACTTACCAGTAATCTCAGCCTTTTCTTTCTCAGTAGTTGCCTTAAGCATTTCGGCTTGATAGTCAGACTCAAGTTTAGACATCTTAGCAGCATAATCTAATTTATGACCAGCCATAGCAGCATCAAAAACTTTTAATGCATTTTCTTTAGAAGCATTAGCTGTAGTATTCGCTACATCTAGAGTTCCTTGATTTTGTAATAATTGTTCTTGAAGCTTATTTTGTGCTAGTGCTGCAGCAGCTTTTTTAGTATCATCTGCAGCAAACTGGTTAGTAACTACTTTCTGCATACCACCTAAAGCATTATTTATAAGCAATGTATCTTGAGCAGTTCCTTGAAAATTGACTTGTCCACTTGGAGCAGCTATGTTTCTATTAAATACCATAGATACTCCTTATTTAATATTCTGAAGTCTAGTTGTTTCTGCAGCTTTGCGAGCATTATAATCAACTTGAGCTTGAGGACTTGTATCTCTAGAAGTCCAATCAATAGCAGACAGTCCAGCCTTATCATCAATAAATTGACCATATTGCTTATTCATCATATCTCTGTTGTAGGCATTGTTAGCTTTAGTTTCTTTAAGAGAAGCTCTAGAATTCATATAACCTAATCCTTGAAATAATGCACTTGCAGTATTTTTAAAAGCATCAGTTCCTACGAAATCTTTAATAGCTGTACCACTACCAGTTAACGGACCCCAGTCAAAGTTGAAGCTTGATGTAGATTCTGGAGTATTTTGTTGAATTCCTGGAACTACAAATGCTTCATTTGAGGTATCTAATATATTATCTACAGCAGGAGAATCAGAATTATATTTGTATGGAGATTTAGCACCATCTAAAACACTAATTCCACCAGCTCCAAGTCCAGTAAAATCAGTAATATTAGACGGAGTTACATAATTACTTGATTGTTGAAGCATATCACTAGGATTGTATTTTGCAGTAGAATAATCAAAACCGCTATCTCCAATTCCTCTCCATAATTCATCAGTCTTTATAGGCTTAACTGGAGCGTTAGGATTCTTTGTTGCAATTTTTCCTGCGTATTTGTTTTTGTTTTCAGGTTTTGCCATATGGCAACCTTACAGTACTACAGATACTGCATATAAAGGTTCATTTACTTCTTTAGCAAAACCTTTTTCATCAACTCCGTGAGAAATTCTTGTCGCTTCTTGTAAGAACTTAACAATTCCTTTTGGCAATAACACTTCAGTGTTTTGTTGAAAGTCAAATGTAAATTCATTAATAGAAACAAATATAGAATGTTTCTTTTCAGCAGAAGATAAACTATGAACTTTAACTTTAGTCAATTCTCCAAGAGGATGAACTTTCTTAGTTTCTGCAGGTTTTTGTGCAGTTGTTTCTGCAGGTTTTTGTGCAGTTGTTTCTG
>DZCE01000049.1:0-4735 GCA_022736375.1 Arcobacter nitrofigilis
CACCCTACGGCAAGTCTATAACGCTCTAACACTATCCATAAATGTATCGCCTCTATGTTTGTATGATGTGAATTGATCTAGGCTAGCTGCTGCTGGAGAGAGTAGTGCTACTGAATTTTGGTTATGGAGTTTATCTATTTGTGTTACTGCATTTTGTATTGTGCTTGATTTAATAGCTTTGAGGTTGAATTTGCTTGATAAGTCTAACAGTTTTTGTTCATTTGCTCCAACTGTATATATAATAGGGCTATATGGTATGATGGCTTCAAAAAGCTCATTAAGTTCTACCCCTTTGTCATCTCCACCTAGTATTAGATGTAGAGGTTTATCGCCATATACTTTAACAGCTTGTATGGTAGCATCTAGATTTGTGGCTTTGGAGTCATTTACCCACAGCCTGCCACTAGCATCTCTAAACTCTTCTTGGCGGTGACCTTCTACTATAAAACTATTCATAAGATCGTAATCTACTTCATCATATAACACTTTAGTAACTGCTAAGGCTAGCATAGCGTCTTGTAAAAATGCTCCTTTGAAGCGTAATTTTGAGCTATCTATATAGAAATATTGTTCTAAAAACTCATTTGTGTCATATTCTACTATAAAGGCTGAAGTTTTTGGTAGGGTAAGCCCTTTTGGGATAAGAGCTAGTTCGCCTTCTCTCATTGTAAGAAGAGGTGCTAGTTTATCTGCAGTGTAGCCCTCTGGTGTACCGTGCCAATCTAGGTGGTCTGGAGTAATTGGAAGCAATAGGTAGATGTTTGGGGACGCCGTGTGTGTATAATGAAGAGTAAATGAGCTAGTCTCAAGTATCCAAATAGGAGCTTTTGGGTCAAGCTGGGCTAGTGGAGTGCCTATGTTCCCACCATTGATTGCACCTCTGCTAGCTAATAGGTGTGTGAGCATTTGAGTTGTTGTGGTTTTGCCATTTGTACCACTTATCCATATATTATATGGTTTTTGCTCTAAAGTGTCCAATATATAATCATATTCACTAAGGAGATGTTTCGCACTCTTGACTAGTGGATGAGATGGCTTGAAGCTAGGCGTCATAACTTCTAGTGTACTTTTGTCTGGGTCAAACATGGATGATGGGAGGATTTGGTTATTCTCCGCGTCTGTGTAAGCTTCTTGTGTGTTGTCATCATAAAATGTACAACCACCTCCATGAAGCTTTGCTATTGCTTTTGTAGTTTTGCCATATCCGAAAAGTGTTGGTTTTTTACTATACATTATATTATCTTAGTTTAAATGATATGATAGCTAGGATATTGGCTATAAGAGAAATCATCCAAAATCGTACAATAATCTTGTTTTCAGCCCATTTTTTTAGTTCAAAATGGTGATGAATTGGAGCCATTAGAAATATTCGCTCGCCTCTTAGCTTATAGCTTCCTACTTGGAGTATCACAGATACTGTCTCTATGACAAATATCAGACCAATAAGGAGTAATAAAACTTCGCTTTTGGCAATTATCGCAAGATATGCAATAAGACCACCAAGTGCAAGAGAGCCAGTATCCCCCATAAATATTTCTGCTGGATAACAGTTGTACCATAAAAATCCAAATAATGCACCCATAAATGCTGCTATTAAAATAATTACCTCTCCAACACCTTTGATATTTGGCACTAGTAGGTATTGGCTGAAAATGGCGTGACCCATCATATATAATATAAAGGCAAGAGTGCCAAGTGCTACAATAGATGGAACAGTGGCAAGTCCATCAAGACCATCTGTTAGGTTAACGGCATTTGTGGTTGCTAGAAATACTATTATCCAAAATGGAATAGCCGCATAGCCCAAGTCAAGAACTGGATTTTTTAGAAATGGCAGATAAAATGTAGTTGGAAATCCTGCATAAAATAGTAGACCAACAACAAACAGTGACACTACAATCTGGAGCATAAGTTTACCTCTTGGTGTTAAACCCTCTAGATTGTTGCCAGATAGGACTTTGCCGAGGTCATCTTTGAAGCCTACAAGAGCAAAGCCAATCACGGTTAGTATCGCACCAAGTAGATAGATATTTTCCAAATGCCCACTAAGTAGTGTGGCAAAAACTGCAACAAGTACAAATATGGCTCCTCCCATAGTAGGAGTGTGCTTTTTGGCATCATGAGCTGGAACATATTTATTTATGGGTTGATTTGCTTTTCGTGCCACCGCCCATTTGATATATTTTGGTATTAGTATCATTACTAATAATAAGGAGAGGAAAAATGCTATACCTGCACGAACTGTAATATAAGTGAAAAACTGTGATTGAAATAATGATGATAGGTAATAAATCATTTGTATACTACTTTAATATGGATTTAAATAGTATTTTACAATGATTTTAATTAAACAATAGAAGGGCTATTTTTTTACTTTTTATATCAGCTTCTGTATTCTGCATTTATCTTTACATACTCATAACTCAAATCGCAACCGTAACTAGTATAGCTACTTGTGCCTAGCCCAATATTGCATATAATTTTAAAGCTATCTTGTTTCATAATTTTATATGCTTTTTCTTCCCAGTCTATATCTATAATACTATTTTCATTTCTGCTATAAATAAGTAAATCATCATAATGAATTGTTAGTTTATCTTCGTCACAATCAATTCCACTAGCTCCTATCGTAGAGGCTATTCGTCCCCAGTTTGGGTCTTCGCCAAAAAGTGCAGTTTTGACCAGAAGTGAGTTGCTCAAACACATGCTGGCTTTTTTGGCATCTTCTATGCTCGCAGCTCCATTTACTTCAAATGCTACAACCTTTGTGGCACCTTCGCCATCACGAAGTATCATCATTGCAAGTTCAAATGTTATTTTATTTAGAGCTTCTTTAAATGCTTCTTTATTGTAGTTGCCACTAGCTCCATTTGCCATCAAAAATACACTGTCATTAGTGGAGGTGTCACCATCAACACTGATACGATTAAAAGATTGCTCTGTCGCAACGCCCAAAAGCTCTTCCATGTCATCTCTTGGGATAATGGCATCTGTGGTGATAAAGCATAGCATGGTAGCCATAGCTGGATTTATCATTCCAGCACCTTTGGCAATAGCAGCTATATGAAAAGATGAGCCATCATCCATAGTGACTTTAAAGCAAATCTCTTTTTTGAAGCTATCAGTTGTCATAATAGCTCTTGCTGTTTGTTCACCGTTTTGTGAGTTAAAATCAAATTTATCAAATGCATATGTGATTTTATCAAGTGGCAATCTGTATCCTATAACACCAGTGGAACTCATAATCGGATTTGTCAAGGATACTTTTTCTTTTAGTGAGCTAAAAAGTGTATCTATATCTTCGATCCCTTTTGCTCCTGTCATTGCATTTGCATTTTTGGCATTTATGAGAATAAAATCTGTTTTGAAACTCGCTGGATATTTTAAAAAGTGTTTGATTGGTGCTGCTTGAAAAGTATTGGTAGTAAATCTTGCTACAATATCACAAGATACTTCGCTGCGAATAAATGCTACATCGCCATCAAACGAGCCATCATCATTTGGTTTTGTGCGTAAACCCACATTTATAGAACCGCTAAAAAATCCAGAAACATTATCTAAGCCATTTTTGAGTGAAAGTATTTGGAACATTGGATTTTCTCCAAATTGAATTTTTGTATAGTGTATTATAAATTCTGAAAGACCTCAGGAAATCCTTTAGGACAAGTTCAGAATGACGAAGGGATTATGCTTCGTTTGTGCAAGTTGCATCGCCACAACACTCAGTTGCAGTTGCTTGTGCAGCTCTTTTTTTCATAGTTCTAAGAGTTGATGCTGCTACTCTGATTTTTCTAGTAGTACCATCTTCTAATGATATTCTAAGAGTTCTTAGATTTGGAAGTTGTCTTCTTTTAGTTTTGTTGTTTGCATGTGAAACATTGTTTCCTGTAAGTGGGCCCTTGCCTGTAATCGCACATCTGTTTGCCATAGTATCGCCTTTAAAAGTATTGTTTTAATAATGGTTCTTTCTGCCAAATAGTAGGCAAAAGTCACATTTTTGTGTGGGATTATACCCTAAAAATCATAAGAATTACTTAAATAAATTGGTATATTGTGATATAATAAACCAAAAAAAGGAATCATATAATGATGATGCAAGTGGCACCAAGTATTTTATCAGCAGATTTTGGAAATTTAGCCCATGATGTAAAGGCTATCTGTGATGGTGGTTGTGATTTGGTGCATGTAGATGTGATGGATGGTCATTTTGTGCCAAACTTAACAATCGGTCCAGTTGTAGTGGAGGCAGTTGCAAAAGCCTCAACAAAGCCTCTTGATATTCACTTGATGGTAGAGAATAACAGTTTTTTTGTTGATTTGTTTGCGCCCCTAAAACCAAAATATATCTCATTTCATATAGAAGAAGAGAAACATCCTCATAGATTAATACAAAAAATACGCTCTTTGGATATATCTCCAGCAATTACCCTAAATCCACATACGCCTCCTGAAGCGATAGAGTTTTTACTTGAAGATATAGATATGGTTTTACTTATGAGTGTTAATCCTGGATTTGGTGGACAATCGTTCATACCATCTGTTATTGAAAAGGCAAAAAGATTAAAGGCACTTATAGAAAAGAGAAATCCAAATTGTCTGATAGAAGTAGATGGGGGTGTGAGCGATAAAAATATCGAACTTCTTAAAGAAGCTGGTGTAGATATAGTCGTTGCGGGGTCATTCATATATAAACATCCGAACGGAGTAGCAAAAGCAATAGAGTTATTAAAATGAA
>DZCE01000049.1:4835-6257 GCA_022736375.1 Arcobacter nitrofigilis
GTTATTAAAATGAAGTGTAAAATCTGTGGAATTACAAATCTTAATGATGCATTAGATGCTTGTGAGGCTGGAGCTGATGCACTTGGTTTTGTATTTTATGATAAATCGCCTAGATATATTACTCCACAAGATGCAAAACAAATTATTGATAAATTACCACCTTTCGTGAGAGTAGTTGGACTATTTGTAAATGAAAGTCCACAACAGATAAATGAAATATGCAGAGTTGCAAATATAGATATTGCACAAATTCATTTTGATGTTAGTTTTGAGTTTTTGAGCCAATTATCTGTCCCATACATAAGAGTAATAAGAGCAACTAGCAAAGAAGACATACAATCCAATAGTGATGAATATATTTTAGTGGATGCTTTTGTGGATAGCTATGGGGGAGAGGGCAAGAGGGTGGCTCTAGAGTGGTTTGATGATATAGATTGTTCTAAAATAATTTTAGCAGGTGGATTAACTAGTGATAATCTGGTGGACTTAAAAGATTATAGCTTTTATGGTGTAGATGTGAGTAGTGGAGTGGAAATGAGCAAGGGCAAAAAAGATAAAATAAAAATAAAAGAGTTTATAAAAAATGCAAAAAGTCTTTGAACAGCTTACGAAATCATTTCGTCACAATAAAGGTACAATAAACAAAGAGACATTTGATAACATAGTATATAAACATTCTACTCTATTTGAAGAGAGTGAGACTATCTACTATATCTTGCAAGCATCTGGCTACCCGATAGAAAACGAAAATGATAAATATATTTATAAGCCATTTTTTACAGATTATAAAGATGAGGTTTTTTGTGTAATTGATATAGAAACAAATGGAAGCAAGCCAAACTCCTCTCAAGTTATAGAAATAGGTGCAGTTATGGTTAAAAATGGAGAGATAATAGATCATTTTGAAACATTTGTGGAGTGTGCGTTTTTGCCTGATTATATTACTAAAGTTACAGGTATAGAGACTATAGATTTGGCAAATGCACCTAGTGCCAAAGAGGCATTGACAAATTTAAGAATTTTTATGAAGGATACTATCTTTGTGGCTCATAATGCTAGTTTTGATGCTTCATTTTTATCAGCATCGTTCTATAGGCATGGCTTGGGTGAGCTTGGTAATCCCGTGATGTGTAGTATAGATTTGGCAAAGCGAACTTTTGAAAGTGAAAGATATGGACTCGCTTATCTAATAGAGTCATTAGAAATTCCAACTACAGTTCATCATAGAGCATATAGTGATGCACTCTCAGCACACTTTGTAATGAAAAAAAGCTTTGAAACAATTCCTGAATATGTCAGCAGTAGTGATGATTTACTAAAATTTGCTGAATCTAGCAAAAAAGAAAGAACCGCCAAAAAGGCAAGTAAGAGTTAGCGAATGTTGTCATTGAACTTGTTTTAAGAGTTTTAATATTGCTACTT
>DZCE01000049.1:6357-13133 GCA_022736375.1 Arcobacter nitrofigilis
CTTTTAGAGTGTTCGCGTGACATTAAATTTTATTGATACTGATTTTTAAACTTCACATATCTATCGGCACTTGCATAAAGTTCGCTTACTTCTTCATCGTTTAGTTCTCTAACTACTTTTGCAGGGCTTCCCATGATAAGGCTTCTTGGCGGGAATATTTTATTTTTTGTTACTAATGCACCAGCCCCCACAATAGACTCTTTGCCAATAACTGCTCCATCAAGTATAGTAGCACTCATACCAATCAAGCATGCGTCTTCTATGGTGCAACCATGTAGCATTACACGATGCCCAACTGTCACATCATTGCCTATAATCGTAGGATGTCCATCGCTCATATCATCAAGCTTGTGGTGTGTTACATGTACCATCGAGAGGTCTTGGATATTGCTTCTATCTCCAATTTTGATATGATGCACATCCCCACGCACTACACAACCAAACCAAACAGCACTATCCACGCCTAACTCTACTCTACCGATTACATCTGCACTATTTGCAATCCAACAATTTTTACCAATTTTTGGGGAGTAATTTTGAAAATCCATTATCATCTGTTTACCTATTTTTTTATTATTATACTATAATCTTTGGCAATATAAACGCTAAATTAAGCAATATTTGGCTAAAATTACAACCTACAAAATGCGCTCATAGCTCAGCTGGATAGAGCATCGGTTTGCGGTACCGAAGGTCGTAGGTTCGAATCCTACTGGGCGTACCACTTCTTAATTAATATTAATATATAATATATCATTAAAAGATTTCGGAGATAGAATGAATATAGCAGTTGTTAATGAAAATACACTTATTGCCAAGCTCATTGAAATAGCATTTAAGGATACACTGCATAATATTGCCAATATAGATATGAAAGCATATTCTGGCGAATCATTTGATGTGGTTATAGTTGATGACAGTTTGTATAGCGATGATATATTGGCAAAATTTTTGGGTACAAGAATAATTATAGTATCCAATTGGGATAGAGTTGATGATTTTCAAGCAATTAATGGTGTTTGGCAAGTTATTAAAAAACCTTTTATGCCCTCCCAGCTTAGCGATATAATAGACAAATTGGAAAATGAAACAAAAATGAATACACAAAAAATAATCCCTAGCGATATCGTGATAAAAGTAGAATCAATAATGGTCAACCCAACGCCAAATGAAGAGCCATTGACGCAAATTTTAGATAAAGATACTATTGAAGAGATACAAGGCTTGTTAGAGAACGATACAGCAGAATCCGATGAATGTGGCAATAGTAATGAGGCTAGTACTACACAAGAAGATGTTGTAGCACATGAAAAAATAAAAGATATAAAAAAAGAAAATGAGAAAAATAAAAAACGACTTCTAAAAGAGATATTTGATAAAAGTAGCACTATAAATAATAAAAATGATAAAATCGTAAATGCACTACTAAATATGAAGTATAAGAAACTAAAAAAACTTCTCAAAAATGCAGAGGTAAGTATTCAGATAAAATTTCCAAAAGATAAAAAATGAGCTATTCATACAATCATGGTTCCATCTTGGTGCTTTCTGGTCCAAGTGGCGCAGGTAAAAGCACAATAATCAACAAAGCTTCAAGCGAAATAGGCGATTATTATTTCTCTATCTCTACCACAACAAGAGAGCCTAGAGATGGAGAGATGGATGGAGTAGAGTATCAT
Source organism: Arcobacter nitrofigilis (assembly GCA_022736375.1). Classification (GTDB taxonomy): domain Bacteria; phylum Campylobacterota; class Campylobacteria; order Campylobacterales; family Sulfurovaceae; genus BN30871. The sequence goes on from DZCE01000049.1 coordinate 8,037, forward strand.
TTTGTAACAAAGCAAGAGTTTGAAGAGGATATCAGGGCTGGTAATTTTTTGGAATATGCATTAGTACACAATAACTACTATGGCACCTCCATGAAGCCAGTAAAAGATGCACTTAGCTGTGGTAAGCTAGTGATATTTGATATAGATATACAGGGTCATAGGCTTGTAAGGAATAAAATGGGAGATATTACAACTTCAGTTTTTATCACTCCACCGTCACTAAATGAGCTTGAATTGAGACTTGTAGCTAGATCAAGCGATTCGCTAGAGACAATAAAAACAAGATTGTCTAATGCCAAAGAAGAGATAAAAGCTATAGGTGAGTATGATTTTATCATAATCAATGATGAGGTAGGGACGGCATCCTTGGAGTTTATATCTATAGCCAACGCAAGTAGACTCAAAATGAATAAAGAAGAATTGCAAAATCTTATCTCATTATGGCAAAATTAGATAAAATTGTGTATAATATACCAATAAACACAACAAAGGATTAATATGGGCGGATTTAGCAGTATGTCGCATTGGCTAATTGTACTTGCAATAATTGTTTTGCTTTTCGGTGCAAAAAAGATACCAGAATTAGCTAAAGGCATGGGCAAAGGAATCAAAAACTTCAAAGAAGCACTCAATGAAGAAGATGAAAAAAGCGATAAAAAAGAGCTAACAAACGATAACGAAACTACAAAAACAAATACAACAACAAAAACAGACGCTTAGTAGATTTTCTACTTCGCTCACGCTAAACAAATTCTACAAAACGGTTCACAATGAAAATAAAATCACAAATTAACGCAGTAATAAATCAAGCCCTATTAGAGATGGGAATATTAGACTATGATGTTATGGTGTCTGAGGCTAGTAAAATAGAGTTTGGAGATTTCCAGTTTAATGGTGCGATGGGTCTAGCAAAAAAGCTAGGGCAAAAACCACAAGAGATAGCTACTGAGATTGTAAAGCTTATAACACAAAATAGTATAATAGCTAAAGCAGAGATAGCTGGTCCTGGATTTGTAAATATTTGGCTTGGTGAAGAGTTTGTTTCAAAGAACTTAGAAGTAATGACAAAAAGCGACAATCTAGATATTGCCTTATCGAATATCCCACAAACAATAGTAGTGGATTATAGTGGACCAAATATGGCAAAAGAGATGCATGTAGGACATCTTCGCTCGACTATTATAGGCGATACTTTGGCTAATCTATTTGAGCTTATGGGGGATAATGTAATCCGTCAAAATCATATTGGAGATTGGGGTACTGGTTTTGGTATGCTCATTGCTTATCTAGAAGACAAGGGTGATGAATCACAAGAAGAGTTAAAAGATTTGGAGCATTTTTATAAATTAGCCAAGGCTAAATTTGATAGTGATGCAGAGTTTGCCAATAAAGCTCGTGAATATGTTGTAAAAATACAAAGTGGAGATGAGCATTGTTTGGCTTTATGGGATAAGTTTATCAGTACCTCGCTATCTCATTGTGAAGAAGTTTATGAAAAGCTTGGTGTAAAACTTACAAAAGATGATGTGAGGGCTGAGAGTGCTTATAATGATGATTTACCAGTCGTGATAGAAGAGTTGATGGGCAAAAATCTAATTACTATTAGTGATGGTGCAAAATGTATTTTTATGCCAGATGTTGAGACACCAATTATCGTCCAAAAAAGTGACTGTGGCTATCTCTACGCGACAACTGATCTAGCAGCACTTAGATACAGATCAAAATCATTAAATAGCGATCGTATGTGTTATGTTGTTGATGCCAGACAAGGAGATCACTTCAAACAGATGTTTTGGGCTTCAAAAGAAGCTGGATTTGTGCCACATATTACAAAATTAGAACATATAGCTTTCGGTACAATGATGGATAAGAGCGGTAAACCATTTAAAACTAGAGATGGTGGCACAGTTAAACTCACAGCACTTCTAGATGAGGCTGTGCAAAAAGCCAAAGATACCATAAAATCTAAAGATGGATACGACCCTGATACATTAGAGCATTTGGCACGAGTGATAGGTATCGGGGCTGTTAAGTATGCAGATTTATCTGTGAGTCGTGAGTCGAATTATATATTTAGTTGGGACAAAATGCTTAGTTTTGATGGTAATACCGCACTTTATATCCAGTATGCGTATGCTAGAATACAGAGTATTATTAGCAGATTTGGAGGAGAGATTAGTGGAGATATCATAATTGGCTCCCCAATAGAACATAGACTTGGCATAACTATTCTTGGCTTTGATGATACTTTAACTAGAGCCAATAAAGACGCTATGCCACACTATATCACTAGTTATCTTTATGATTTAACAACGCTATTTATGCAGTTTTATGAACAAAGTCCTATTCTAAAAGATGATGTTTCAGTAGAGCTAAAAATGAGTAGATTACAGCTAGCAAATTTAACAGCTAGAGTGATTAAGCAAGGTCTTGATATTTTGGGTATAGAAGTAGTAAACAAAATTTAAAGGATAAGATATGTTGAAATTGATAGTTTCATTTGTTATTTTGGGATTGTTTGGAATGGTATATTTAAACTATAAGAAAAATAGTGATAAAAAGCAACTAACTATAAATATTATCTATCTAGGAGTCATTATTGGTCTTGGAGTGGTTGGACGAATTATGCACTCCATTTCACCACTTTATATCGCTCAATATATTGCATTGATTATTGCACTTTCTGGATTTTTATATTTTTTGCTTACAAAGAGATTTATATGGTGGAGTCTGCTAGTACCAGTGGCGATTTTGGCATTATATATAGTTTTAGCACTCTTTGCAGGAAGTGCATCGGAAGTTGTGGTGCAACCATAGGGATTAAGAAAAATCCAAAGAATCCATATCTATCTCTATATCTTTATTTTTTACACTATGCAAAGCAGTGAGTAGAGATTTTTTGGTTTTAGAGCGTAATATAATATGATATCTATATCTATTTGCAATCCTCTCAATAGGAGCTTTGCCGTGACCTATAATCTCAATATCATTAAATAATTTTAGTTTTGTTATAGCTTGGTTCATAGTCTGTTCTGCTTTGTCATATTTTACATTAGAGATTACTATTCTAGCCATGGAACAAAATGGTGGATAGTTTGCCATATTCCTGAACTCCACTTCGTCTTTTAGAAAAAGTTCATAATCAGTTATATATGAGCTAAATATATCAGTATAGTTGGTCTGTACTAATACCGTCGCATCTTTGGTTCTACCACTCCTACCTGCTATCTGAAATAGCATACTTATGGCTCTCTCCTTGGCTCTAAAATCAGCCATACCAATCATATAATCAAGCCCCATAATGACAGCTAGGGTAATATCTGGATAATCATGCCCTTTGCTGAGCATTTGCGTGCCTACTAATATATCAGTTGCCTTGCTCTCAAGTGATTTTAGTGCATTATGTAGTTTGGTAGGTGTTGTGATGCTATCTTTGTCAAATTGTGCGATATTTGCATTAGGCAAGGATTCACTTATTAGTTCAATCGCCTCTTTTGTACCTATCCTCTCGCTACTTAGTGGTGAATGCCCACACTCTTTGCAACTCTCCGTGATAGCTTCGCTATATCCACAATAGTGGCATCTTAGATGTCGATTGTCCCTATGAAGTGCCATTCCTACTGAACAAAATGGACATTTGTGTGTTGCCCCACATGAATTGCAATATAAAAATTTAAAATTTCCACGAGTAGGCAAGAATACAATAGCTTGATTTTTACTCTCAATAGTTTGTTGCAACATAGAAATAGACTCTCTATCTATACTGTTACCACTTATAAATTTATATTGTTTATTAGTCTTTACAAATGGAGTTTTTAATCTAACCACTGGGTATTTATGAAATGAACTAATAGATGGTGTAGCTGAGGCTAGAAGCACTTTAGCACTCAGTTTATCTCCCATATATATCGTCATATCTCTAGCATTATAGCGAGGTCTCATCATAGATTTATAGCTATCATCGTGTTCTTCGTCTACTATAATCAGCCCTATGTTACTTAGAGGCATAAAAAGTGCTGATCTTGCTCCAGCTATTATTTTGATTTCACCGTTTTGTATTCTATTTAGCGTTGTTTCTTTTTGTTTTTTGGTGAGTCTAGAGTGCCAAAGTGCCACGCTAGAGCCGAAATATTTCTCTAGCCTATGAAGCATTTGCGGAGTTAGTGCGATTTCAGGCATCAGCATGATTACACTTTTATTTTCTAATAAGGCTTGTGCGATTAGATGTATAAATATTTCAGTCTTTCCAGCCCCTGTTACCCCAAATAGAAGCGATAGTTGTTTGGTTTCTATCTCACTAAGTGCCTTTTGTTGTGATGTGGTTAAAGCAGGGAGGAATTCGTAGGGTATGTTTGCTTCCCCACCAATTTGCGTATCTAGCTTGTTTTTTTCGGTGTGTTGGCAAACACCAAGTGCATTACCAAACGGGACAAAAAGTGCCAATGCTTCAGAGATTGAAGAGAAATAATAACTCGCTATAAACTTAGCAGTATTCATCTGAAAATCACTAAAACAACTATCCGTGACATCTACTATTTCGCTAGTCTCAAACTCTGGTTTTTCTACCTTGGCTATCACGGTAGCATATTTGATTGTGCTTTTTACAGGTACTATTACAACCGTGCCTATCGATAATGAGGCATGATAACTATAAGTTAATATAGGTGCTGATGAGTTTTGTAAAGATATGTTGTAGTAATAGATTGAGTACTCTTTTTGCAATATTATATCACAAAAGGAGTGTTAAATAATTTTTGCTTACATTGACAATAGACTACAATTTGTTTTACATTTAAAAGAACCATTGGCTATCTCGAATGTTACTAGCGTTCCACTTGATGGCATTGCATAATTCAGACCATCTCTCCAACAACCATTTGTGGTAGCTGTGGCACATGTAGGGATTGTACCTTCAAGGACGCTGTTGGACTTGCCGGCACTATCAGCACTAAATGTACTAAAGGCACCACCATCTGCATTTAATGAAGTGATAGCTGTGAAATCTCCACGCAAGATTCTCAGCTGTCTCTCTGTTGCCATGGCTGAGCGAACAGAGCCAATAGTGGATAAAGCAGCTGTAATCTCTGCATCATCTCT
>DZCE01000131.1 GCA_022736375.1 Arcobacter nitrofigilis
GGCTTAGTTCTTTATGTGCTTGATGTGTATGGCTTGGTCAATTATGTCGCATTGACCATCGTTTTTCTCTTGGGTATACTGCTTAGAATCATCGCCTATTATAAAAAATGGGCTATACCGTTAGTGTAAGAAAATATACAAAATATTCATAACCAAAGTGCTCTTCAAAGACACCCTTTTTCGGCTTCAAAAGTACGCAAGATAGCCTTGTTATAAAAATGTAACCCAATCCACATACTATGTCATTCTAAATTTAAATTGAAGGATATATGTATGCGAACAAAAGTGATTTTATCGGCAGTTTTAGCGGGGATTATGCTTGCTGGTTGTGGTAGTGACAACAATGCAAGTATTGCAAATGACAGTAATACAACTGTAGGAGACAATAATACAACTGTTGTGAGCTATCTTGATAAAATAGCTTCAACTGGTGCAGCTTTACCTTATTCAGTTCTTGATGCAACGTTTGATAATCCTGAAAAACCTGGAGAAAAGCTGGAAGTACGAAATGGCGGATATGGTTCATCTGCAGCGGCACACCCGACCAATATTAATCAGTTTTATTCTATGACTGATAGAGGTGCAAATATAGATTTTGGAAAAGATGGTAAAATATTCGTCACTCCAGCTTTTACACCAAGAATCGGTCTTTTTGAGATTCAATCTGACGGAACAGTAAAGAAAGTAAAAGATATTTTATTTAAAGATACAGCAGATAACAATATTAGTGGACTTCCAAACAGTGCCGCTTTTGGGGGTACAGGTGAAATTGCTTATGATAATAATGGTAATATCCTCGACCCTGATGACTTTGGTTTAGATCCTGAGGGGCTAGCAGCTCTCAAAGATGGAACTTTTTGGGTTAGTGATGAATATGGACCTCACATTGTACATTTTGATGCAAATGGTAAAGAGATTGAAAGAATCAATGCCTTTGCAAACGATACACGAAGTAAATGTAAACTCCCTGCTGAATTTGCAAAGAGAAGACCTAACCGTGGAATGGAAGGAATTGCCATAACACCTGATCAAAAAACACTTGTAGGTATCATGCAATCAACTATGGACAATCCAAAAGCAGTTAGGAAGTCAGACATCACAAGAATCGTATCAGTTGATCTTGATACTTGTAAATCAAAGCAGTATCTCTACAAGCAAGAGAAAACACAAAATGCAAACTCTGCAATCGTAGCATTATCAAATGATACATTTATTATCATTGAGCGAGATGGAAAGCTTTTCAAAGGTGGTTCAGAAGGCGCTGCTGATCCTTTAGCGCAAAAAAATGTCTATCAGATTAAGCTCTCAACAGGTACAGAACTTGAGGGCGTAACACTCACTAATGGTATGGAGCAAAATGCAACAGTAGGTCTTACCATTAATGGTCAAACGCTAGAACAAATTGTGTTTGATACTACTAAGGGCTGGAACGCTCTTTTAAGCAGTGGCATCAAACCAGTTGAAAAAATTCTAGTAGTAGATATGGTCAAAGCAGTAGGGTATCCGCACGACAAAATGGAAGGTCTTATTGTATTTAACAATTCAACACTTGGTGTGCTGAATGATGATGACTTCGCAGTAGTGTCAATAGATGATGTACTCCAACAAAAATATATCAATGAAGCCAACACAACAATTGATGGTAACATACTCTATGTTATCAAAGATCTTAATTTAACTGCAAACTAATCCGCCATATCACTCTTTTTATCAAAGCCCCAAATGTTTGGGGCAAAATATTCTTCAAGGAATTATAAAATGAAGTTTTTATTCTCTCTTTTGGCATTTTGTTTAACCATGGCACACGCCACACCGACCAAAGTAGGTTCTCGTGAGTATAAGCTAATGCTGGATGCATCTAAATTTACAGGTAGTAACCCTATTGTTGCAACTTCAAACTACTGGAGTGCCATAGGTGCACTAATTGATAACAATCTTAGTCGTGATCGTTCGGGTTCATTTAGTTTGGCTAAAGATAGAACAATATCGATATATGATACAGCTGGAACTTGTCTACTCTATAATAACTCACTTATCTTTAGGGAGCGAATTGAAAATGGAGATAGAGAAGTGACATTAAAGTATCGTTCTCTTGACAGATACATTGTAGGATATCAAGATATGGATGGTATAGAATTGAATGCTGAGACAAAGTTTGAAGAAGACATAGGAGCACCATATGTTTCAAAATTTTCCCATTCAACAACACAAGGTATCTCAGATGGTAAAAACCTAAACAAACTTGATGATCCAATTAATCTCTACCCTAATCATATGAATCAATACAACTTTGATGGAGATGCAACTATTGTGCAAGTAGGTGGCGTAACAATCTACGAGAAAGTATACAGAGGTACATCGGTAGATTTAGGAAGCAAAGCTGGTGATTTCTCTTTGACGCTTTGGTACACATCTTCTACTTCGACAACACCTGTTGTTGCTGAGGTTTCATTTAGGTACGAAGATACTGATGAAAACTTTAGTGAAAATGTTGTTACAAGAGCCAAAAAACTCTTTGAACTTATGCAGACTCTTGGTGCTTGGAACAATCCAAACTCTATAACGAAAACAGCTTTTATCTATAGCTATAATCCAAGTTTTTGTAACTAAACTGAATTTCTGGTGAGTTTAGGCGTTCAAGCCAAACCAAAGCCCCTGTAAAGTACCATCCAGACAATCCAACACCGTTAGTCTAATAAACAAGGAGAAAAACATGATTACACATATCCCTTTTAACAGACTTTATGCAGTCAATCACGGGTGGCTACAAAGCCGCTTTCATTTCTCTTTTGC
>DZCE01000132.1 GCA_022736375.1 Arcobacter nitrofigilis
TTGCACTGCAGATTATCATAGGGACGATTGTATCGTTTATGGTTATGATGAGTGGTCGAAAGTGACTGACCTCTATATAGGCATCATGAGTGGCACATCGCTTGATGGTATCGATATTGCTCTTTGTGAGTTCGATAGTGATGGAGTGTGGCTAAAAGCATTTGAAAGCTACTCTTTTGATGATGAGCTAAAAAGCGATATTCTAAAAGCCATCGGTGGATGTGTGACACTCAAAGAGATTGGCTGGGTAGATGATAGACTAGGACAAATGTACGCCGTACAAACTGAGCAATTTTTAGACAAACACAATCTTAGTTCCAGCGATATTAAAGCTATAGGACTACACGGGCAGACTGTTTGGCATGAGCCTAGAGAGGGATTTTCTATGCAACTAGGCAATCCAAACAGAGTAGCATGTGAAACAAAAATACCAGTAGTATGTGATATTAGACGAATGGATATGGCTAGTGGGGGGCAAGGAGCACCGTTCGCTCCATTGTTTCATAAATTTTTGTTCGGTAATTTGGAGAAAAAAACAGCCGTGGTGAATATTGGCGGTATGGCAAATATTTCAATACTAAGTGATGAGCTTATTGGGTACGATACTGGGTGTGGTAATGTACTCCTAGATAGCTGGTGTAGCCGATATTTTGGTATAGGGTACGATGGGGATGGTGAGATAGCCAGAAGTGGCGAGTTGAATATTGAGCTACTAAAAATAATGCTTGATGATGAGTATTTCGGGCGAAGCCACCCTAAAAGCACAGGCAGAGAGTATTTTAATATGAAGTGGATAGACTCTAAAATAGATGGCGATATGAAGCCAAAAGATATTTTGCGAACACTTACAGAGCTAACTGCCAAAAGCATAGCCAATGAAGCTAAAAAGTTTGATGTAGAGCAAATCGTGATTTGTGGTGGTGGAGCAAAGAATAGCTTTTTGGTTGATAGGATTAACTCTTTGTTTGGAAAGAATGTGAAGACTACTAGTGATTTTGGATTTAGTGAAGATGCTATTGAGGCTATGATGATGGCATATTTTGCATTTTTGAGGGTTCATAAAATTCCTGCACGGCTAAAAAGTGTCACAGGTGCAAAAGAAAATTTAATCGCAGGAGGTTTGTATGAACCAAATTAAATCTTGGCTTGATACTATTGGTTTTAAATATAACAACATTGAAGTCGCCTCAAGTGATGCTAGTTTTCGCTCATATTATAGACTCTTTAGAGATAGCCAAACATATATTTTGATGGATTCGTCCCTACAAATTGAGTCATTAATCCCATTTTTGGATATGCAAAGTAGACTATTTATAGTGGGTGTGAAAGTCCCAGAGGTATTTGAGAGAGATTTAGAATTAGGGTATTTGATACTTGAAGATTTTGGTTCTACTCATCTGCTTGATGTTTTGGGTCGTGCAAACGAAGTAGCCAATTACAAAAAAGCAATAGATGAGATAATATCCATGCAAAAAGCAGATACGACAAATCTACTGCCTTATGATAGGGAATTCTTGCTATTTGAGATGGAGTTAATGAATGAATGGTATCTGCAAAAGCATCTAAATATCCATCTAAATAGTAAGCAAAAAAATAGTTTAGGTGAAATTTTGAATTTTATAGCCGATGAAGTGTTGTCTCAACCAAATGGGCTTTTTGTACATCGTGATTTTCATTCAAGAAATATTATGATAAAAGATGATAATACCCTAGGCGTGATTGACTTCCAAGACGCTAGGAGTGGGGCAGTTACCTATGATTTGGTCTCGCTTCTCAAGGATTGCTATTATGAGCTAGATGAGCAAAAACGAAACGATTTAATACTATATTTCAGAGACCAAAAAGGCTTAGATGTAGATGATAATACCATGATACGATGGGTAGATATGATGGGACTTCAAAGGCATATAAAAGTGCTAGGCATATTTGCTAGATTGTATCATCGTGATGGCAAGGATGGGTATTTGAAAGATATTCCGTTGACGCTCAAATATGTGCTAGAGACTGTTGCTAAATATATTGAAACAAAAGGTTTATGTAATGTTCTTAATTGATTTTTCTCTTTGCTACTTTTTTAGAAAAAGTACCTCAAAAAGCGTCATTCTCGCAAATCGCTCACCTATTTTTACAGAGCAAAAATTAGGTGGCTTACAAGGTATGCTCAAATGACATTATTATATAGGATGGATATATGAAAAAAGCAATGATACTTGCAGCTGGTCGTGGAGAGCGGATGCGACCTCTTACAGACACTACACCAAAGCCACTACTTGAGGTTGGTGGCAAACCACTTATTGTTTGGCATATAGAAAAACTTGCCAAAGCTGGATTTGAAGAGATAATTATTAATATAGCTCATCTTGGAGACAAAATCCCACAAGCTTTGGGTGATGGCTCACGGTGGGGCGTAAAGTTACACTTTTCAGATGAACAAAATGAGGGAGCATTGGAGAGTGCAGGTGGGATTGTAAAAGCCTTGCCACTGCTTGGCAATGAGCCATTTTTGGTGGTCAATGGAGATGTTTGGTGTGATTATGAGTTTAATAGCTCGTATGAGCTTGGTGATGGTATTTTGGCCCATCTCATACTAGTGCCAAATCCAGAGCATAATCAAAAGGGAGATTTCTCTATAAAAAAAGATATGGTATCTAGTGACGGAAATGTGAAATATACATTTTCAGGTATCGGATATTACTCACCATCACTATTTAAATACCTTGAGTATGGCAAGAGGGGACTTGGCGACCTGCTCCGTGATACGATGCTTCATGACGCTGT
>DZCE01000133.1 GCA_022736375.1 Arcobacter nitrofigilis
TCCCTTTGATATTTGAAATAGCTTTTGTTTCAACTGTTCCATTTTTCATACTATGTGATAATTTTCCAGTTTCATCACTACTCAGTGTTGCTTGTGTTCCACCAACAGTTGCTGTTATATCAACTTTTCCACTTGAGTATCTTTGGATTGTACTTCCTAGTTTCTCACTTCTTATAATATTTTGTTTCACCTCACTCTCATCATTGATTTCGGTGATATTTTCAATAATTCCATTTGTATAGAGTTTTGTCAAAATATTTTCAATAGGAGTCCCAACTGTTGTGATAGTTTGTTTAGGCATAGTACTTTCTCTTGAAAGTCCAGTTGATACCATAGATACATTTGTATTTTCAGCTATAAATCTATTTGTCCCATTACCATCAGCAAAATCATAATCATCTCCAGTTTCTACATCAAAATTGATTACGATTGCCCCAGTCGTTGCTATAGTGTCATTGATATCTTTTACTATCACTTTATCTACAGATTGATTGAGTGCTTTTATTGTGATATCAAATTTTTTATAGATTGGAGATGAACAACCAGCTTTTTGTACTTTTGCAGTTAATGTCACTTTTCTATCTTGTGTTGTATGTCTTCCTATCTCACCTGTTGTATTATCAACATTTAAAAGTAAACTATCACTTGTGTATGTTAAAGTAAGATTTGATTTATCTTCAAGATTAAAATCAGTTGGTGTTCCTAATACTAGATTATCCGTTACTGTTTCTAAACTTCTATTTTTCCCAAGCAACAGATCAGCTGTAAGTTGTTGTTGCACTTTTGCATAAACATCTTCACAAGTAAGTGGAGCTTTTAAGACTTTCACTATCCCAGTTTTTTCTCTAGTGATACTCCCTTTTGTAAATGTTGCTGTTAAAGTAACAGTTGTATCTGTACTTGTTGGTCTTGTTACGGTTCCATTATTTTCAACTACACTTGTATTACTACTTACCCATGAGATATTAACATTATCTGAACCTGTTGTTAAAAGTTCTAAATCACTAGTAACTCCAAATTGATACACATTTGCTTTTTTGATTTTAAACCATTCAAATGCTTCCCAAGCTCTATTCACTGCTTCTGTATCATTATTTTCTCTTAAAATTGTAAGAACAAATGATTTTTTCCCAATATATAATCCCTTAGTGATAGTAGCATTGAGTCTAATAACAGCATCATAATCAGTAGGTCTTGTCACATTTCCATCACTTCCATTGATAACTAAATATGGTGTATTGGATTCAAATGTTGCTACAGTAGACCAATTTATATCTACCCCATCAATTGCACTTAGTGGTCTTGTAAAACTTAAATCACTTATAATCTCATCGGTTGAAACATTTGCCCCTAAAAAGTTACTTGGAGATATTTCATTTACCACATCTATAACTGCTTTTTGATCTGGATCCATCTCAACTGCATCTTTATAATTTGCTATTCCATCTCCATCAAGATCCCCTGTTCCTTCAACGCTGTCAAGTTTTCCATCATCATCACTATCTGTATCTAAATAGTTTGGTTTTCCATCTCTATCTGTGTCAAGTTTATTTTCATACTCTACACTGTCTAATATCGTGTCATTGTCACTGTCTGTATCTTCATTATCAGGGATTCCATCATTATCACCATCACCTGTTCCTTCTACACTATCAGGGATTCCATCATTATCGCTATCTGTATCTCTACAATTTGGAATACCATCATTATCTGCATCATCCGTCTCTGCACAACCCTCTTCACTATCAGGGATTCCATCCCCATCTTTATCAGGTTCATATCCATCTGGATTTCCATCGCCATCTGTATCATCTTCGAAAAGTTCATATATATTCATTACTGAAATATTAAATGTTCGTAAACTACTTGCCCCAAGAGTATCTGTAATATTGATATCTACACTATAGTTATTATCAAGATTTAAATCACTTGGTTGCTCAAAATTTCGTGATGACACAAAACTCAAATTTGCTCCATTTAAGACAAAAGAACTACCATCTTTCCCACTTATGATATTAAATGAAAGATTTGTATCCCCCTCAACATCATTACCAGCTAATAAAACAATAACCGAACTATTATTTTCAGTGATATTGTGATCTTTGAGTGTGCTAAATGATGGAGCATCATTTACTTGATTGATAGTGAAATGTACAGTTGCACTATTTGACCATGCTATTCCATCACCGATTTTGTATGTAAAACTATCAGTTCCATTAAAATCTTTTGTTGGGATATATCTTATAAGCCCATTTGATAGAAGTGATATTGCACCATTTGTAGTATTTGTTTCTATCGAAATATTATTTTCTATACTATTCTCAACATCACTATCATTTGCCAAAACATTGATAAGCTGTACACTATCTTCATCTAAAGTGACATTATCATCAATCGCAACTGGCACATCATTCACTGAACTTACACTTACACTTACAAGTGCTTCATTTGAGATAAGAACACCTGCTCCTCTTTGTGTACCAGTTTGAACTCCTGTATCTTTTACTGTATAGCTAAAGCTATCCGCTCCATACCAATTTGCTTTTGGTGTATAAGTGATAGTTCCATTTGCTTCAACAACAACATTTCCATTTGTAGGAGTATTTAAAATAGCTACGCTTGAAGCATCAAGAACTTCATCATCACTATCATTTGCTAAAACATTGATATTGATACTAGAATCTTCACTAGTACTTACTTCATCATTTGATGCAACTGGTACATCATTTACTTCTGCTAGATTGATATAGA
>DZCE01000134.1 GCA_022736375.1 Arcobacter nitrofigilis
TCATACTTCTCTTTTTTAGCTCTAAGCACTTCTAACTTTTCATCGGCAGTTGATAAAATATCAGCTATTTGTTTTTGTTCTTCAAGTGGTGGGAATGGTATTTTGAAGTTTCTCATTGTTGTTCTGCTAACCTCTAAAAATGTGCTTCCAAACGAAACTTTAATTATTCTATCTTTGTAATGACCTATTAGATACAATAAAAACAAATTATTTAGTATTTCATTACACTCATATGAAATAAAACCCTGATTAGTTGTCATTTCAATGGTATTTATTTTACATTCGCCAATAGTTGCTCTACTACTCATAATTACAGTTCCCTGTCTTAATAATGTAGCTGAACTATTATCCAAACCTTCTTGTGTGATTTTTAGAATTGTTTTAGAAATATATCTATCATTACTTTTTGTAAATTCTGTTGGTGTTGCCCATAAAATTGTTCCATTATTCCAATAGTTATCATTAGTTTTTGAAGGTGTTCCTCCCCCAATTATTCTATTACAACCTTTTTCTAACTCAACGACTTCCCAACTCAAAGGTATCTTCCCAAGCTCACTATCCTTAAACTCACTATGTCCTATACCCTCACTTAGTAGCTTTTGTAGTAGCCCTTTTTTAAGTGTTTCAGTTTTTTTAATTTGTGAAGTAATAGCATCTATCTTATCATCAGCAGTTGAGAGAATATCAGCTATTTTCTCTTGTTCTTTTAGTGGTGGGAGTGGAATTTTTAGATTATTTATTTCTTTTACTGTTAATTGTGGTTGAGCACTTCCAAATGCTATCTTTTCAATTTGTCTTTGTATGACATTTGAAGCAAATAGTTTATAAATATATTTCTGATTAATACTATTATCATTGTTTCTAAGCAGAACCATACCAGAGTTAATTCTAATATTATCATATTGTATATTTTCATTGTATGAGATATGTCCTACTGAACCCCTTGTTGTTATAATTATGTCTAAATCTTTTAATTTACCTTTTCTAAGTAAATTGTCTTTCTCTTCTGTAATAAATTGCTTTTCGTCTAATCTAAATCCATTTTTTGTAATATTCTTGGCACTCAAAAATAAACAATATCCGTCATCTGTAAATTCGTCTGATTTTGGATAGTTATTACCTCTATCTCCATCTATAATAGTCAAGCTTGTATCTTTTAGTTTTACAAGTTTCCAATCAGTAGGTATCATACTAAAAACCCAAACTTTTCAAATAGCCGTTTAACTTACTATCTATCTCTTTTTCTTTTGCTTCCAAATCTGTTATATCTTCCATAGTAGCTTTTATGTCAATAATAACTTCCTCGCTACTTGTATCAATGTATCGTGAAATATTTAAGTTGTAATCGTTCTCAGCTATTTCGCTCATTTCAACAATTCTCATAAACTTATCTATGTCTGTAAGTCCGTCATAGCCATCAACTATTTTCTTGATATTCTCAAGCATTAGAGTGTTTTGGTTTTTACCGTTTTTGAATTCACTTGAAGCATCTATAAACACAACTTTGTTTTTAAGAGTTAGAGCTTTACTTTTGTTTATGATTATGATTGAAGCAGGAATACCAGTGTTATAGAACAAGTTAGAAGGTAGTCCGACAATAGCTTCTACTAAATCATCTTTGAGTAAGCCCTCTCGTATTTTCCCCTCTGTTCCACCACGAAACAATATACCGTGAGGCAATACAACACCCATACGACCATCATTTTTAAGAACACTTACCATGTGTTGCACAAATGCTAAATCTCCATAACCTCTTGGTGGGATACCATACTTAAATCTTCCATACTCATCAGACACAACAGAGTTATACTTTGGTGCTATCTCCTTACCTTTTTCATCTTGCTTTATATCTATTTCAGCAGGAGCCCACCACTTGCTTAAACTAAACGGTGGATTAGCTATAACTCTATCGTAATTCATTAGCTCATTATGTTCTAAATGTTTTGGTGCTGATAAAGTATCGCCTTTTCGTATATCGCTATCTTTGAAATTATGAACAATCATATTGATTTTACATATAGCCCAAGTTCCAAGGTTCTTCTCTTGACCGTAAAGTTTAGCATCCGTCAGCTTACCAACAGTTCCACCATTAGTTTTAATGTAGTTAGCACTTTGTATTAACATACCACCACTTCCACAAGTAGGGTCATAAACACTATTTCCAGCTTCTGGCTTTATCAACTGAACTACAAGTTCAACTACCTCTTTTGGTGTATAGAACTCTCCACCTTTTTTTCCAGCATCATCGGCAAACTCACGGATTAGATACTCATAAGCTGAACCAAGAATATCTGGATTGTCTAAGTGTTCATTAGCAAGAGAATATTTGTTGAAGTGTTGTAGCAGTCTTGCTAATAAACTATCTGGAAGCCTTTCAGTATCGCCAAAATGAACGGCAGTCATAACACCCTCTAATTGAGAGTTATTTTCTTCTATAAGCGAAAAAGCTTTATCAAGAGCTTGACCAATGTTTTCAGTCTTTTTAGTTAGTTCAGTCCAGTAAGCATCTTTTGGTATAAAAAATTGGTGGTAATCTTCATCAAGAAGTGCTTCTTCTAAACTTACACCATCATCTTTAACAGCTATGTTTACTTCTTCCATAAATTGGTCGTTTGCTCTTTTTAAGAACAATAAGCCAAAAATATAATTCTTGAAATCGGAGCTGTCTATGTGTCCTCTAAGTAAATCGGCACTGTCCCATAGCCATCGTTCAAGTGTTTCAAGTG
>DZCE01000135.1 GCA_022736375.1 Arcobacter nitrofigilis
ATGCAAAAAGTACCAAATCAACAGCTTGGTCTAAACTCATCATAAATCTAGTCATAGCAGGATCTGTAATAGTTATAGTTTTGCCAGCTCGTATCTGGTCTATAAACAAAGGGATAACCGAACCTCGACTTGCCATAACATTGCCATATCTCGTACATGCTATCATCGTTTCATCATCATCTAAATTTCTACTTTTTGCAACTGCGACTCTTTCCATCATAGCTTTACTTACACCCATCGCATTTATAGGATAAACTGCTTTGTCTGTACTAAGGACTATCACCTTTTTTACTTTTGCGTTTATAGCTGCGTTTAGAACATTTTCTGTCCCTATGACATTTGTCTGAACCGCCTGCATAGGGTAAAATTCACAAGATGGCACTTGCTTAAGAGCTGCCGCATGGAAGATAAAATCAACCCCACGAACTGCATCATTCACTGAATTGACATCTCTTACATCACCAAGATAAAACTTCAACTTATCACTGCCATACTGTTTCCTCATATCATCTTGTTTTTTTTCATCACGAGAAAAAATTCTTATCTCTTTTATATCTGTACCTAAAAAGCCCCGTAAAACTGCATTCCCAAATGAGCCTGTTCCTCCAGTAATAAGTAAAATTTTATTATTAAACATTTCTTCCTCCTATATTTTTTATTACTAATTTTTCTTTCTCTTCATGTGATGGATAATTAATAAGTACTGCTTTATATTTACCTTTAAATACAAATAAACTACCTACAGCTATTCCTATAATCCCAAATTTACGTATTAACTTCCCAATATCTTCCAAACAGCTCGCACCACCCATGACCGTTAAAGGAACTTTGGCTACATTATGAATTTCTTCTATTATAGCCATATCATATCCTTTCATTATTCCATCATTATCTATAGAGTTAATTACAATTTCACCAATCCCTAACTTTTGAAGCTTTTGTAAGTATTTAACAGGATGTACCCCTGTTTTCTTTTTTCCATTGTGGATAACAACTTCATAACCACCAAAAAAGCCTTTTTTTATATCCAAAACAACTACTACACTTTGAGAACCTACTCTCTCAGCGATTTCTTGGATTAGATCAGGATTCTCAATCGCAGCAGAACTGATAGCTATTTTTTCAACCCCAAGACTAAAAATTTTTTCAGCTTGCTCAACCGTTTTGATACCACCACCATAGCATAATGGCATTCTACATTCTGACGCTAGATTTTCAATCATCTTGTAATCAGGCTCTCTATGCTCAACTGTAGCATCAATATCCAAAACGATTAACTCATCCACTTCTTTTTCGTTAAAAATCCGTACTGCATTCAATGGATCACCAACATATTTAGGATCAGTGAATTTTACTGTCTTTACAAGCCCTTTATTGTGCACTAACAAACAAGGTATTATTCTAGGATACAACATTATAATTCTCCAAAATTTTTCAAAAGAATTATTCCGTTATTATGACTCTTTTCAGGATGAGGTTGAATACCATAGATATTTTCATGATTGATAATACTCGCAAAACCTTCCCCGTATTCAGAGTACGCAATAACATCTTCCTTATTTTTACATTCAATATAATATGAATGTAAAAAATAATATCTTGATTCTTGATCTAAATCTTTGAGTAACGGATTATCAGTGCCAGCTATATTAATATTGTTCCAGCCCATATGAGGTAGTGGCATAGTGGTTGCTAATTTATCCGCATCGAATTTTTTTACTTTTCCATCGATCCAGCCCAATCCCGGAAGAACACCCTCCTCACTCGATGCTGCCAACATTTGAAGACCAACACATATACCGATTACGGGTAATTTTTTTTCCAATACCAACTCATCTAATCTATCTCTCATGCCCGAATGCTGCAAACTCATCATAGCATGATCAAAAGCACCAACACCAGGCAAGATTATTTTCGTTATTCCCTCTAAATCTTGAACGGATTTAGCAATTTTAAAAGGAATATTGAGATTTTTATAGATATTTCCAAATGCCTTGATATTACCTACGTCGTAATCTATGATTGCTATCATCTAAACAACCTTTTTTCTAGTCCAAGTCGTCGCATAATATTTGCTCCAATACCGATTAAAAACTTTTTATTTTTATAATCAGCATAAGTTTTATTTTCTCCGTTAAAAATCTCTCTCAATTCGTCAGGAGACAAGTTCAATTTACTCGCTACATAGTCAAATTCTTTTACTAAAAAGTCATCACTGAGTTCTGGTTTAGAAAGTCTTAATAATGCATCGTCCCGGCTCATCTGTCCTGTCATAATTAAACTTGAAAAATGTGCCCTTCTTTTTTCATAACCAAATTTTTGTGGCATCCAATAATCTTCATAAAACCGTGTAAATCTCGATTCATGGTGTTTGTGCTGAAACTTTTTCCACCCATACAATTTATTCAATGTATCTTCTGCTTCAGTTTTAACAAATGGGATGTAATTCAAAGGTCTAAACACCTTCATCCCATATACATATCTATAAAGTATCTTATACATAAAAATATCTACAATAGGGAAGCTTTTTAATGGTCTTTTACCAAATGTATCATGAATATCATTGATTAAAATGGAGTCGATTCCTGGATACGCACCCCATTCATCTGGTTCACGACAACATTCTGTCGAATGATTCCCTCCAGTCACTACATATTTTATTTTATGTTTGTGAGCGAATTTATACAATGC
>DZCE01000136.1 GCA_022736375.1 Arcobacter nitrofigilis
CAGCGATATCGTTATCGTTTGCAGCTGCACTTATCCTTAGTGGATGTGGTGGCGGTGGGGGTACGACTTCTGTAGAACCACCAATTTCACCAGAACAATCTACCGCTCAACTTGGAGTTTTGGCAAATGCAACAGTCAAAATATATGAACTCGCAGAGAGTGGAGCACAAACACTGCTTTATACAGAAACTACAAGTGATGGGACTACTTTTGCAAGTGTTGGGAAGTTTGACAACCATTTTGATAGTTTAGATAGTTCAAAATTTTATCTTTATGAAGTGAGTGGTGGTACAGACAAAGATGCCGATGACAATGGTGTTTTAGATACATCACCAACGACAAACAGTGGAACGATAAGACTTGTATCAAAAGGGGAATGGCTCCAAAATGCGACAGAAGAAGTAAGAGTCACAGCAGCTTCTGAGATACTTTACCAAGCGGTAGTCTCTACGATAAGTTCTAATTTTAGTCATTTGGAAACAAATCTTGACCTTTATACCAAAAATATAGTCTCTCAAGACCTCAATAATGACGGACAAATAGATACAAAAGACCTTGTTCTTTTTGACCCAGTCGCTGATAAAACAAAACTCAATCCAAGCTATCAAGGCTCAAACCTCACAGCCATCATCAACCAAATCCATGCGAATGATGATAGCTTCAAAACAGCGATACAAGCAAGACTAGAGGGGAATCCTATGGTAAGCTACTATCCATATACAAACCTTAGAAATATGAAAATTATTGATCAAAAAGCTTATTTGGCACATGATAATAATTTTTCTGTCGTTGATATCAGCGACCCACTCAATTTTGTGACACTGGGAACTTCTTCTTTCTCAAACGGATATTACGGTATCGCTGGTATCACAAATGACAACTATGCTTATGTTACTAATGCTAGCGGTGCACTTAGTATCCTTAATCTTACTAATCCATCATCCATTACAGCAACACAAACAAATTTAAATATTGGGTGTACTTTACAAGTGATTCAAGGGGATTATGGGTATTGTGAAAATACTAGTAATGGTGATTTTCAAATATTTGAAGATATAACGACTCATGGTAATCCAGGATCTGCTATAGCGACACTCACTACAACTTCAGCAGACTATATAACCCTCTCAAATGATGGAAATAGTGCTTATCTAATGGATGGTGCAAATCTTCTAGATGTAAATATCACTACCAAAACTGCTCCTGCTACCACAAATACCATAGCGATCACAGGAGGAGTGGGTGGTATGAAACTTTATGGTAACTACTTGTTTATACTTCATAGTTCTTCTGCTAGTATAGAAGTAAGAGATATTAGAAATCTTTCAAACATTGTCTCAACTTTCCCAATAACAAATTGGAATCCAAGCCGTATAGCACTCTCAAGCGATGGAACACAAGCAGTTGTATCTGATGGCGATGGACTTGTGAGCTTTTTAAATATCACAAATCCTACTAATATCTCCCTTATCAAAACAGAATATTTTGGAAGTGCTACCAATATCTCCCTCGCCAATGATTATTTGTATCTTGGTGATGGATATACAAATAGCACTCTTTTTGTATATGATGGGAACAATCCAAACTCACTTGCTAGTGAAAACAATGAGACTTTAGGCTACACAAATGATATCCAATACTCTAGCGATGGTTCAAAAGTCTATTATGGAACAGATAATAATAACAATTATTTTGCAGTTTTTGATAGTAGCACAGGGGCTTTACTCAATTCTACAGCATTATTTGAGACAAAAAGCCTTGCGATTGATGGTAGTACAATTTATGCAGTAGGAGACACTATGAGCAATCCTGGTATAGCGAAAATCGATAGTGACTACAATACGATAACTGCAACAGCTTACGAATATAGAAGCTATAAAACCATCAGACTCTCCAGTGATAAATCGACCCTTTTTGGATTAAATGATGTCAATACATTTGATTCTATCGACACTTCAACTATCACAGATGGTGTAACTTTAGATACTCCGCAAGGTTCACTCTCTGATATGCTAGGAACTGATTTTGAAATCTCTGGAAACTATGCTTTTATCGCTGATAAAACAAATGGGGTAAAAGTGGTCGATATCTCAAATCATTCATCACTAAGCGTAACACAAACAGTAGCGACAACCTCTGCAAATAGTATCGCACTCTATGGTACAAAAGCTTATGTAGCCGATGGCTCATCAGGTCTTAGAGTGCTAGATATCTCTAGTCCAGCTTCATCTAGCATAGTCGCTACTGCTTCACTTGATGAAAAAGTTGCTTCACAAATAGTAGTCTCAAAAAATGGCACAAGAGCATATCTCTTCGCAGGAACTGAAGTCTATATCTTTGATATCTCTACAGCTACACCAGCAAAAATAGCTCAATTTTTTGTAAGCAAAGATACAGATACTACAAAAATATTTTTGAACTTTGACAATACGAAACTGTTTGTTTCAGATCAAATGGGTCAAAGAACTTTTGATATTTCGATTTTTTAAATTTAACAAAGGAGACAAAATGAAAAAAATTTCTACAGTACTACTTAGTAGTGCAGCAATGTTTTTACTCACCGCTTGTGGCGGTGGCGGTGGAAGCTCATCAGCAGATATCACTACAACAGATGGGTATCTTATAGATTCAGCGGTGCAAGGGGTAAATTACACTTGCGGAAGTTTAAGTGGAGTGAC
>DZCE01000137.1 GCA_022736375.1 Arcobacter nitrofigilis
TAGTATAGCCGATGAATCCAAAGTGTATGTTGATATGAGTTCAGTTTTAATGAACTATTCAAATAATGGAGGATAATTTATTTTATAGAAAAAGTCGAAAATATTTGACTTGTATGAATGTTGAGAGGAAAGGAGGTTTTTATGAAGATATATACAGTGTTTGTGACAGTTATTTTGTGTGTAGGTGCTTTTTGGAGTTGGAGAACAACAGTAGAAACCAATCAATTGATTGGTGAAAACTACAATTACATGCAAGCACAAATTGATAAATTACAAAATAAATTAGTCGAAGCAAAGGCTCAAAATAATGCATTGAAATTGGAACTTGATACAAAGAGTTTAATAGCTGAAAGTACATTATCTGTAAATAATATACAGGAAAATGAGAAAGTATTTAGTTGTCAAGTGTTAAGTGAAAAAATAGAAAGTGGATTCTATGATGAAGCTTATAGGCTTTATCAAGAAGCAACAGGACAAATTGCATCTGATGAGATACCACAAAGAAATAAAAGTATCAAGGCATTGGCTCAATTAGAGATACCTGAAGCAGAAGAGTCGCTTATTCAGATTCTCAATGATCAAGATGAAGATACACAGCTACGCAGTGAAGTAGCTAGAGCAATGAATTGGGGAGACAAGATAGAAAAAGCGACGGAAATATTAACTAACGACGAGGAGGATGATATAGTAAAGAGTGCATTAATTTTGGGGATAGGCGATAATCCTATCATGGAGTCGGAAAACGGTGATTTTGAAAATACTGTGATGGGTGTCTTTAATGAAAAGTCAAGTGCATTCTTGCAGATTGCAGCGGCAGACTATATTGCCAATAATCATCCAGAGATGTTGAAACAAATCGTTGTGAATTCAGGCGATGAGGAAGTTTCTAAGGAAGTAACGCAACATTTGATGATGTTGCAAAAATAAATAAAGGAAATGTTATGAAAAAGTTAATAGTTGCATCAAGTATTTTGCTATCAACACATTTGTATGCCACTCTCAATTATCCAGTTCAAGATTTTCGTAATTGGGATTCTACATATAATCCATTTAAAGCATATTATGATGTTATGGGTGGATATCATCCAGGAGTTGATATTAGTTTAGCTGGCAAAAATGATGTTGGTAAAAATGTTTATCCAATTGCCGAAGGTACCATTTATAGAATAATACCATTTAAATCCACTATTGGTGGTGCTGTAGTTATGAAACATATCATAAATGGAAAAACATACTATTCAGTTTACTATCATATAAATCCAAAATCTTATCTTACTAAAGATGAAATACCTGTCAAGACCAGTACAGCAATAGGAACTGTAGGAAATATTACATCTTTTGGTCCTCATCTACACTTAGAAGTTAGAACAAAAATGCAATCTGATTTGTATCCAAATGATAGAGGTGGGTTACAGGCAGGTTATTACACGACAAAAGCTTTAATAGACACTGATGGATATATTGACCCTATAGCTTTTATTGAAAATACTACAATGCCAACATCAGACACCACCAAACCAACCGCTTCAATCACAAATCTTAATGGTAAAACAATTACACAAGGGACGAGTTCTATCGCAACTTATATCTCTGCATCAGATAACAAAGCTCTTTCAAAAATCAGATTGCAAGTAGTTAATGCAAGTGGCAGTAAATTTGTAGATCAACCATGGTATAACTCATCAACAAGTTTTGGAATTTCATTTAATGTACCTACTTCATCTTTGGCGGCAAACACTTATTATTATACGCTATTTGTTGTAGATGCAGCTGGAAATCTAACTCAAACACAAGGTACTTTTATTGTTAGTGGGGCAACACTTTCAAGCATCGGTGTCACATGTAGTTCCACAACACTCAACGCAAATCAAACATCTACATGTTATGCCAAAGCTTACTATTCTAATGGTAAAAATAAAAATGTAACAAGCACTACGACAACATCATGGAGTTCATCCAATCCATCAGTTGCAAGTGTATCTTCATCAGGAATTGTAACTGCAAAAACTGTCGGTAGTACATCAAGTGCAACTATCAGAGCGACTTATACTGAAGGTGGTAAAACCTTATATGGAAGTACTAATATAACGGTAAATAAATCGATACAAACAACGGATAACAAACCGACAATAACTATTAATACTTCTGGAAGCAGTAGTAGTAATAATCCAAAAAATAGTAATTTTACACTTAGTGTGACTTCACAAGATGATAAAGGTTTAAGTAAAGTTGCTTATGCTGTCTTAACGTCATCTGGTAGTCGAACTTATGTTGAAGAGGTTAAAAATATCAGTGGAACGAGTAATACGAATAGCTTTTCTATAAATATCAGTAGTTTATCATCTGGTTCTTATAAGATTGCAGTAGGTGTTTCTGATAATAAAGGTCAAAATTCAAATTATCAATATTATTATTTTCAAAAAAGATGATTTTTTTGTTTCCAAATTGAGAGACTGTGAAAAACCCATTGCCGTCTCTATTCAATTTAAAATGAAAAAGCAAAAAATGATATGAGGTTACACTTTTTTCTGCTCCTTAAGTGGGGTTATTGCATTAATGCTTGAAAAAAATCCAAATATGACACGAATAGAAGTAGAAAAAGCACTACAAAGTAAAAGTGATAAAATTGGTAATTTGGATTATGTAGATGGGGTTAATGAGTATTATGG
>DZCE01000138.1 GCA_022736375.1 Arcobacter nitrofigilis
CATATTATATCACAATAGAAAGACATTTATTAGAATATGTCAATTTGACATATTTTTACAAAATAATTATAATTTTCTATATACTTACCACAGAAGGATAAAAAATGGCAAAACAAAAAACACTATTCGAATGTCAGTCTTGCGGTATGCAGTCACCTAGATGGATGGGTAAATGTACCAATTGCGGTGAGTGGGAGAGTATGATAGAGCTTAGTAGCGACCAGATTAAATTTCTAAAAGAGATAGCTGGTGTGAGCAGCAAAGCAGTAGGCTCAGTAGCCCAACCAATTACATCTATTAAACAAGAAGAGATAGATAGATTTAGCTCTGGTAGTGTTGAGCTTGATTTGGTGCTTGGTGGTGGCATTGTGGCTAGTTCATTGACCCTCATCGGTGGTAGCCCTGGGATTGGTAAATCAACCCTGCTCCTGAAAATAGCAGGTAATATCGCACAAAATTGTAAAAAAGTGCTATATGTGTCTGGTGAGGAATCTATGGGGCAGATTAAACTTCGTTCAGATAGGCTTGGAGCCAATAGTGATAATCTATTTTTGCTTTGTGAGATAAATCTACAAAATATAATCTCTGAAATCTCAAGAAATGATTACGGCATGATAGTAATAGATTCCATACAGACTCTATATAGCGAGGATAGTCCCACGGCATCAGGTTCTGTGACACAGGTGAGAACTATTACATTTGATTTGATGAGGCTTGCTAAGACGCTTGATATTCCTATATTTCTCATAGGTCATATTACAAAAGATGGCTCGATAGCAGGACCTAGAGTGCTAGAACATATGGTGGATACAGTGCTTTATTTTGAAGGAGATAGTAATAATGAACTGAGAATTTTGCGAGGATTTAAAAACAGATTTGGCTCTACTAATGAAGTTGGTATATTTGAGATGAACAAAAATGGATTAATTGATGCAAAAAGTATAACAAATAAATTTTACTCAAAAACAACTCTGCAAGCTGGCTCTGCACTAACAGTCATCATGGAGGGAAGTCGCCCTATAATTATAGAAGTTCAAGCTTTGGTCTGTGAAGCACATGGGAATGCAAGGCGAAGTAGTACAGGATTTGAGAATAATCGCCTTGGAATGCTGCTAGCACTACTCGAGAAAAAACTTGATTTGCCACTAGGTACCTATGATGTGTTTATAAATATCCCTGGAGGGATTAAGATAAATGAACCAAGTGCAGATTTAGCTATTATCGCAGCGATACTTAGTAGCTATCGTAATCGTCCACTAAGTAGTCAAACTATCTTTTTGGGCGAAGTTAGTCTAACTGGAGAAATTAGAGAAGTAAGCTCTACGCAGATAAGACTAAAAGAGATAACAACTCATGGATTTAAAAAAGCGATACTATCTACAAAGCCACAAGATGATGTAGGGGTGAAGTGTTTTGCAACGGATGATGTAGCAAAGGTCGTAGAGTGGATGTTTGAGTAGTATTGTGATATAATTAGGATATGAAAATAGGAACAGATATTGTCGCTATAGAGCGAATAGAAAAAGCAATTATAAAGCATGGCGATGGATTCAAAAAGAGATTTTTGAGTGATATTGAAATATCGTTGGCAAAATCAAACTCATCAATTGCAGGTTTTTGGGCTGCCAAAGAGGCTATATCAAAAGCACTTGGTTGTGGAATTGGAAGTGAACTATCATTTCATGATATAGAACTTTATAAGGACAGTAAAAATGCACCACATTTTAGGCTAAAAAGTGAAGCTCAGAATAGATTTAATATCCAAAGCAGTTCTTTATCCATAAGTCATGATGGTGGATTTGCAATAGCTGTTGCAGTTGTATCAGCCACCACCAACAAATTGTAACATTTCTATTTTATCATTTTCATTTAATACGAAACTCTCCCAATCATCTTTTTTGACTATGTTCATATTTACAGCCACTGCCATTACATTAACTTTTAGTCCAAGCTCAACTATTAATTCCGATATACAAATGTCTTTGTGAAACTCTCTACTTTCGCCATTTACTATTAGAATCATTTTTTGATACCTTTTTTCATATTTATACCACACGGAAACTTAGTATAGTGCTGCAATAGTGAAGTTGTACCTGCATTTTGTTTTGTATATGAAATTTGACACGGTGTTGAGCCTTGTTTGTTTTTGATATCTACGGTTGCACCGTTATCTATCATATATTGCACCATATCAGTATCACCTTTGTATGCTGCTTGATGTAGTGGTGTAATGCCATATTTATTTGCCAAATCCATATCGGCATCATGCTTTATAAGTATTTTGGCTATTTTATTTAGCCTTTGTCCAAGTGCATAGTGAAGTGGTGTTTGACCAATATTGTCCTGCACATCCACATCAGCCCCAGCTTTTATGAGCTTCTCTACTGTATCTTGTTGACGCATTTTCACAGCTAGATGAAGTGGTGTTATGCCTGCTTTTGATCGTTTGGTTATATTCTCTTTGGATATAAGCTTTGAGATTTTTTGTTCATTTCCATTGTATATCGCTTGATGTAGTTCACTCCAACCATTACGTTTGTCAGCAAATATTAATATTGGCAATATTAAACATAATAATAAGATTTTCATAATTTTCCTCCATTTTTGTGACCACTATAGCATAAAT
>DZCE01000139.1 GCA_022736375.1 Arcobacter nitrofigilis
CTTATGAAGCTTTTGGAGAAGTTGTTGTTCCTATGTATGCAGGTGAAACTATTGGTTGGAGTTTAGAAAGCTAATTTTTCTTTTAAAATAAAAAAAGGTAGGTCTTAAAGCCTACCTTTTTTAATATCTTGAAAATAGTTATGGAATAGTTACATTTGTGCTATTATCATCAACTCCACCAATTTTTATTGGAATACAATTTGTAGAGGCTCCACAAGTTGATGCAAAATCTAAAGTTGCAGTATTGTCACCATAAATGAGATAACTCTCAGTATTAATGGTATCAAAATGATAACGGATACTAAAAATATTATTAGTTTTTGTAGTCACTGTTGAATATGAGTAATTTGGTTGTCCTGAGAACATTGTTTTTCTAGCTACTTTTATATGGGTGAATGGATCTGCTAAAGTCCCATTAACATCTTTAGATTCGCTACTTAAGGTAACGTTATTATCTGATGTACTATTCACATCATACTCCCATCCTAAAATATCTTTTTCCCTCCAAAATGCTAAGAGGGTGTAGCCTGTACTTTGTGCTAAATTATTAATTGTATATGTTCCATTAGTTAAGTTATAATTTGCACTTTGATTTCGGTACTCATCTTGGGTTAAATGTAAATCTTGACTTGCTACCCAAACATATCCTGAACTATTTTCAGTACAAAGTAAACTTCCATTTTTACAAGTTGTACTATAAGTTGCAGTTGGATGGGTATAGTGGGCATGGAGCCAAATAGATTCGGTTGTTAAATCTGATGCACTAAAAGGAACTTCTACATTATTGGTATCAAGTTTTTTGAATGTTCCTGTAATGGAAACATCTGGATCAATTGGTCTTACATCAATCGTAGCCGTTGTCGTAATCTCTTGTCCAGCATTATCAGCATTTGTATTTGAGACTACATATTGTTCATAATCGATTGAGGTTACTCGATATCCACCAGAAGCTTTTAGATTTGTTACAGATATTTGATTGTTAGTATCTGGTAGCATATAAACCCATCTGTCATCATCACTTCTTGTTGGATCATTGAAATTTTCAACCAATATAAACATATCTTTAGCTACAACTCCATTTGCTTTGATGTTGTTAAAATAGTAGTGGGTATCTCCTTTTAGTGATTGATTATCGTCATTTGCATCATAGTTTCCTTTATAAAAATACAAATAATTTTCATCTCCATTTGATAAAATAATAGAGAGTTTATTTTTTCCATCACTAATTGAAGAAATATCTATATCAACCGTCGTATTTGGAAAATTATAGGTTTGAGTTACATTTGCTTCATTTGTTATTTGTAATGATGATACAGTAGAAGCTAATTTGTGAGCGGTTATTGTATTATTTCCTAAAACTCCACCATTTAATTCAACATAAGCCCATAAATTTTTTAATTTTGTTGTTTGTTTCGTTGCAATTTGATTCTCTTCATTTAAAACAAATATTCCAGTTTGATTATTGACTCCTGTTTGTACTTCAGTTGGAATAAGGCTTTGAAAAGCTAGTGGGATAGTTGATAGTTTAGTTTTATTTTCAAGTCCATAATAATATTTCGCAATAGTATCAATTTGACTTACTACAGTAGTTGCCACACTATTTGCTTCAGCGATAGCGAGGGTAATATTTCCATCTGTTTCTTTAGATTTATTGTATCCTGCTTCGACAATTCTATTCATCGCCGTTACTGCTGTTTTGATAATAACATCAGTTGTTACATCTGGAATATAACTTCCAGCCAAAGGATTGATTCCATTTGCAGTTGTTCTTACTCCATCCATTGTAGTTTTAATAGTGTTAAATGTGGTTTGGTTGAGATTATTTCTAACCGCCGTGACCATTGCTGTTGTGATTTGTTGTACAGCGGTACTAGAAACTAACTGAGATGGAGTCATCACTTTGATTTCATCTGAACTCTCTATAATTTTTAAAAGTCCATAAGTAGCAAGTGAAGCTTGAAGTTTTTTAAGTTCACTATTTGTCACAGAAGTTTTGCCACTTAGTCCACCCATAGGGTCACTTGAGATATCTGCTTCACTTAAGCCTAAACTACCATTTGAATCTAAAAGGGAAATAATCTGAGCTTTTGTTAATCCTTTTGTCTCAAGTGTTGTAATAGGGGAAACAACCGCTATCTCTCCTCCACTATCAACGACTCCAGAGATATTTAAGTCATAAGTTATCCCGTTGTGAAGTCCATGAGTTGCAACAATGATATGACTTCCAGCTCTTAGAGGAGATGAAAAAGTAAATTGTCCTAGTGCAGTTGAAGGGGTAGAAAGTTGTTCACCACTATCACAAGTACCACTCTGATCTTCATCTTCACACATAGTAGCACCAACTATATATGGATCAACGATTGTACCTGTTGTAGTTTCTATAGATGTTGTTCCACCTGAACTTCCACCGCCACAGCCAATAAATATACTAGCACCTATCAAAGCATTAACCAACAATTTGAGTAATTTGACATTGAACATTATGGACTCCTTAAGTTTATACTTAAATTGTAGTCCAATAAAAATAAAATAAAAATTAAATTAATTTTTATTTAAGTTAAAACTCCATCCTCATTTGTACTTGTCCAGAAGT
>DZCE01000050.1 GCA_022736375.1 Arcobacter nitrofigilis
TATAAACTTTATGAGATTTTTTCATATCATTCATACTCATCTCTTTTGGTGGTGGAACAGCATTTTGAATATATTTCGCCATAAGCTCAGTATCAGCTTTGCTCATCTCACCACTAGCTCCCCAATCAGGCATACCTCCACTTGTGCCATTCCAAAGAATGCCTTTAAGAGTTTCTGTGCCATATCCTTTCATTTTATCAGGAAGTAAGCTTGGTCCCAATGCACCTTTTCTTAACATTCCGTGACAGCCTGCACATCTATCAAAATATACATCGGCTCCTTTTTTCATTTCAGCATCACTTAGTGTTACCTCTTCAGCGTATAAATTGACACTAAGCATTCCAAGCAAAACCAAGCCCATAGTACCGATTTTTTTAAAAGTTTTCATATTTTACTCCTTATTTTCTTGCTGTAATCTCTTCTTTTCTTGTGCGTATATCCAGAACATTGGCAATATTATAAAAGTATGTAAAAAAATTGTCAGTGTTAATGGTCCTTGATTTAGCATGCCAAAAAAACTTGGCACAACATCTGTAAATGGTTCAAACATAATTTACTCCTTTATCTTGTATGAATTTTTGATTTGCCAATACTCAACAAATCAACAATAAGGTATATAAAACCTATAAAGGTCACAATACCCATAGCTAGCCTCCAACCCATACTTTGTGTGTACCATAAGAAGCCTTGTGAAACAAAATAACCTTCCCAAGTAGCACCCATTTGGGCTCTCTCAACCAACACTTGACCATACCCTGCAACAGTGAGAGATATAGTCATTCCAAGTACGCCAAATATAGTCAAAAATATTGCCATCTTGGAGGAAAATGTTGATTTCATCTCTTTAATACCATTTTTGCCTTGAACACCCATATAGAACATTCCAATCAAAATAGTTGCATAAGCCCCAAAGAATGCTAAATGCCCATGAGCTGAAGTAAATTGAGTTCCATGTGTATAGATATTTACCTGTGGAAGTGTATGAAAAAATCCCCAAATCCCAGCACCCAAAAAGTTACCAAAAGCATTTGCAACAAACCATGCAAATGCTGGTGAATTTGTCATCATTGCCTTTCCGCCGTTACCTTTTTTGATTCCAGTCTCTTTACCCCAATCATACATTACATGCACAAACATAGCAACAAGAGGAACAGGCTCTAGCGCACTAAACAGTGCTCCTATTTCCCACCAATATTCAGGCGTTCCTATCCAAAAATAGTGATGACCAAGCCCTAGTATCCCTGATCCAAAAAGCATAGCCACTTCTATCCATAGCCACATCTCAACAACTACTCTTCTAGCACCTATTATTTGAATAAGACCCCATGCAGCAAGTGCAGCTACAAAAACTTCCCATGTTGCCTCAACCCAAAGATGTATAACCCACCACCACCAGTATTGATCAACAGTTATATTGTCTGTAAAAAACATTCCAGCCAAATAAAGACCAGCAAGTGCCAACAAATCAGCCATAATAACAGTTACTATGCCCGTTCGTTCACCCTTTATAGCGGTTGCAAAAACATTCCATAAAAATGTAAGAACAACAACGACTATGCCAATATCCGCCCATCTTGGAGCTTCTATATATTCTCTACCTTCATTGATAAGCCATATCGTACTCTCAGAGGCCGAGCCTACTTGAATAAATATATAAACTAAAACGACTACAGTTACGGCTACTGTTAGTACATAAAATGCCAGTTTGCCCATTTTAATACCAACTGTTTCAATGCCTGTTTCATCTGGAAGCAAATAATATACAGATCCTATCATCGCATAAAGCATCCAAACAACAAGTGCATTTATATGCACCATTCTAGCTACGCTAAAATCAAATATTTCAAATAAAAAACTTGGATATATATACTGAATGGCGGTAATTAGACCCATAACGAGTTGTGCTCCAAAAAGAACGACTGCTATTGTAAAATACATTACACCTAATTTTTTTGACTCATATGTTAGATTATTTGCCATGAATAGCTCCTTGCATTTCCCCAAAATTTCTAGGGAATCCATTTGTATCTATTGAAGACATATGTTTCAAGAATGCAACTAATCCTTTTGCTTCCATCTCTGTAATGCCAAGATTTGGCATCATTCTCTCATGAGTAGGATATTTTGACGGATGTTGCAAAAATTCAGCCATTGCCTCTTCCTTTGTTTTCTTGCCAGTCATAGCCATCATGGGACCACCATCTGCCCAAGCTGGATCAATCCAAGCTTTAGTAAGATCAGGTGCATAATAAGCTCCATTCCCGAGCAAAGTATGACAATTCATACAGTTTTTCGCTTGAGAACCCAATTTGCCCAAGTGTAATAATTCAGCCGCCTCTTTCTCGCTATAGTCATCTCTTCCAAAGAACTTTTCTTTCTCCCCTATTACTGGCACCTCATGACCTCTTTTATCACTCATCTCATATGTAATTTTATAATTAATTACTGTTGGAGCAGGTACTCTTTTTGTGATTTTATTTTTTAAATCACTATCGCTACCCATCGCTATCTGAGATGAAGTATCAAATGTAAGCCAAATTAACAAAATTGATGAAAATCCAGTTACCCAAGCTGCTGATCGTTGCCAAAACCTGTTGTCTAACCAAACCGAAACATTATCTGTCATATTCTCTCCTTTTTTATAATTCTTCAGATTTAACATTCAAATAGTAATACAAATGTGGCAATGACAAATAAGCTAACATTGTCAAAAAAAGAACCTTCATTGTAAATAAATCACTTTGAATTTTAACTCCAAGATAGTATATGCTATATGTTTGAAGCCCCCAAAAAACATATGCCAATGGCATAAAATATTTTTTTAGATAACCCATTTTAACTAATGTAAAAACAGATACAAACAAAACACCAAACACAAGCACCAGCGTTGAAGACAAAAATATTGGCAAGAAATCATCTAAAGCAATCTCTGGTCTAATAATCAAAGCCTCTCTCATAATTACTCCCTCTATTCTTTTAATCAAGCATCACTATTATATTACTGAAGTGAATCAATAATCATTGACGACAGTCAATAATTATTTAAATAATTAATTTAATTCCCAAAATAAAGAAAAGACGAAGCTATCAAAGAAAAGATTAATGCAGAGAAAATAGATAATAAGTTTGAAGTTTTTGTATTAAGGTAAATATATTTTGATAGATATTGTACTATTGTCATAGATGGATATATCATAAACACCAAAATAGCCATAGCAAGAGTTAGATTTATTACGATTTCTATCATTTATTTATGCTTTTGTCCCATAAGGGACATAAAATTGGATTATTTACCAATTTTATTGGCTATCGCATCAATTTGCGTAGCCGTTAAAGAGCTAACTTGAGAAACCATCATTCCCTTCATTGCTCCACCATAAGTTCCACTTTTATAACCATTTAATGCCGTTTTTATTTGTGCTTTGGTCATATTTTTGATAACTTTACTTTTCCCAAGTGCCACTTTCTCACCGGTTGCACCATGACATGCTACACATTTTGCATAATCATCGGCAAAAGATATTGTTGTGACTGATAATCCGAGTGCCAACATCATAATTAAAGATTTTTTCATAATATTCTCCTGTATTTTGTATTGCATTGATATTATATAGTTTATAAAAACAATAAATCATTGACATATATCAACTTTTGAAATTGATTTAAATCAATTCGTTTTCCATATCAATAAGATATAACAGTATAAAATCAAAAACAAAGGATGAAAAATGATTTCATGGAGCTCTGCCCCTCCCAAAAAGAGAACTTGGATTGAAAAATTTATATCACAACCACATCAGATATTTTTTATGGCGAGTATATTTTGGGCTATTTTTATTATGAGCTTATCTTTTGCTATTTATCTTGGAAAGATTAATGCATCTTTTAATCTTCTGCACGGCTTTGGTCTTATGTCTGGTGTTTTCCTAAATGCATTTCTAGGATTCCTAATCACAGTAATACCAAGATATTCATCAAGTACTTCTATAAAACCCAAATATTATACAGCTATTTGGGTCGGCTATCAACTAGCAATCTTAGCAACACTCTTTTTGGATGAAACATTAGGCAAAGCCTTTTTTGCTTTAATGCTACTTTTTACAGCTATTTTATTTGCATTCACACTCTATAAGGCAAACAATAAAACACAGTTCGAGACACTACTACTCATAGGATTATTTATTATTGCTTCATTTAATATTTTAATAAATATTAACAATAATACATCTTTATTGTGGAGCATCTTGTGGTTACTACTTTTACCAATTACTTTTGTGGTAGCACAAAGGATGGTGCCATCTTTTTATGGTGTATATTTACAACAAACATACGAACAAGTGCCTAAATCTTTGGTAACGATAGCTATTTGGCTTTTTGTAATAATTGGATTTGCCCAAGAGTTATATTATGTGAAACTATTTTCAGTCGCATCTCTTGCTTTATTGACTGCGTACATTCTATATAAACTTCCCATATACCATAAAGCACCTCCTATCTTATGGATTCTAACAGTTGGATTTTCATGGTTACCAATTGGTCTTATGGTTATGTTTTTTGAAGTTTTACTTAATGCAAATACGCTATTGTTAGCTCAACATATTTTACTCATTGGTTACATATTAACACTTCTGATTGGTTTTGGCACAAGGGTAATCTTGGGACACTCTGGTCAACAAATAATTGCCGATAGTTATACTACCTCGCTATTTACACTAACACAAGTAATCTTGCTTGTTAGAATATTGGCTTCAATTGGCTTTCTTGGTAATTTATCATTTACTGTGTATTTGCTTCACATGGGGTTTGTATTGTGGATAATTCTGTTTATAGCTTGGGGCTTAAAGCATTTCAAAACGATATTAGGGAAAAATTGACCATCATCAAAGATATTTATATGGAAACAGTCTATTATATCAAAGCTCTAAATATTTTCTAACAACAAAAATGCAATACCCCCTGCTAATTGTAAAAATATTTAGAGTATTATTAAAACATTTTCTTTCTTAAATCACCATTATATACTATATCTTTAATCTCTATAGTATCGTCATTAAGCATTTGCGGAACATCATTCTCCATGCCAAGCCTCTCTCGTTCTTTGTCAAGCTCTTCTTCGCTATAGCTCATCATCATAGTGGCCGAAACGACATTGGGTATCTGCTCTATCTTTTTTACACTTTGAATTTCATCATCGGTGCTTTCACCCTCTACAACTACTATAATTTTACCTTTTTGCTTGTCATGAAGATAGTATTCGCAAAAGTCACCGCTATTTATCTCCTCTATTATGCCATCTATGTATTCACTTCTTGCCTGAATTACAATACTTGAAAAATTCATTCTTTGCTCCTATTTTGGTATTTTCCACATTGCTATATGTTCATCATCACTTGATGTATATATAGTGTTGTTATCCACAAACAAAGATATATTTGGTGTTGACTTTTGGTTGGCCAACAAATAACTCTTCGATTGTGGTTTTAAGATATCTAAAAATATAAAATCTCCATTTTCGTTTATAGAAAATATTATTTTATCACCTTTTGGACTAATTGCACCACTATAAACTAAAAAATTAGTATTAAATTCTTGATATGTTTTTTTATTTATATCAATAACTTTCGCAGTTCCGTCTTGATTTGCACAAAAAATTAAATTCTTTACTTTCCCTACTCTAAATGTTTTATCTCTATTAATCTCACCTAAAGCAGCTACAATATTACCATTTAAAATATTTAGCAAATACACCACACCAGACTCAACACCAACAACAAGATGTTTTTTATCGACATCAAGACTCATGTCACTTAGTGATGATTCTCCGACTTTTACTCTATATATTTCTTGTTTCTTAGCCAAATCAAAAAGAACTATTTCACTACTCAGTAATCCGAAAATTACTTTATTGTTATCAACAAATCGAGCTTTTACTATAGTTCCATTTATATTTAATTTTTCAACTTTACCATTTTGATAAAAATATACAGACTTATTTGATGTTTCATCAGAGCGAACCATAATCGATTTCTCTCCAAGGGTATCAAATGAAAATATAGTAGGTATTTTATTTTCATCATATAAATTATCTTTGTACTCAGGCACTTTTATTTGACCTACCAAAAGATTCTCTTTTAAGATATCAACCGAACCATTATCTGTTGCCACATAAAGTTTATTATCTTGATAAACCATATCCTTTACAACACCAGAAGCTTTAACTATACTAGATGGTGCTATATTTTGTGGTTTCAAACTTTTTACTTGAATCGTTGCTATATTTTTGTAAGTATCGCCATTTGTCTCTTTTTGAGAAACAATACTATTGCTTGTGGCCACTTTATACTCTTGATCATCTTTGCAGCCATAAACAATAATAAAAAAAATCAATAATATATATCTCACCATACACCTTTTATTTCAATAGAATTTGTCGGGCATATGCCTATACAAAATCCACATTTTGTGCAAATGTTATAATCAATTGTTGGCTTAAACAAACCTAAAAAACTTATAGCATTTACCGTGCAAACATCTTTACAGCTAAAGCACATTGTTTGATTATGTGATAAACAACTGCTTATATCC
The DNA here is from genome assembly GCA_022736375.1 of Arcobacter nitrofigilis. GTDB lineage: Bacteria > Campylobacterota > Campylobacteria > Campylobacterales > Sulfurovaceae > BN30871. The sequence goes on from DZCE01000050.1 coordinate 6,586, forward strand.
AATGTGATATTTGCAGATATTGACCTTAGACTGTTATTTAAAAAATCTTTACTACAATCAAGCAGACATTTATCGCAAAATGTACATCCACCTTTATTAAAATCTACAAAAGGAATGTCATCTTTGTTTAAAAAAATTATATTTTCTTCACAAGAATTCACACACTCTTTTGTTTTGCAATCTTTACAATTCTCTTCTAGCAATCTTGCATCTTTTGCATAAGGAAGCATAGCGGTATTTTTATCGCCATGTTTTTGCTTTAAAAGTGTTGTAAAAAAGCCTCTTCTACTTCTATCCATTATTTTTTCAATGTATCTTTACCAACATTGATTGTACTATTAAGATTAGAACCGTGTTTTTCACTCTCATCTTGATAATCAGGAGCAAAATTATTTTCAACCAAAGGTTTTACATTTGCTTGAGGAGCATGACATTGAACGCAGTTAAATCTTGCACCAGCTAGATGACCTAAATCTTTTTGATCTTTAGATCTTAGATCCTTATAATGGGTATCTGGAATAGGCGTAAGATTTGGCATAGCCGCTTTCATATCTTTGACCGTTTCTCTGCCATGACAACTTATACATTGATTATTCTTAATTGTAATTGGTAGCATATCTTGAATTTCATGCGGAACCATTGGAGGCGCATTTGTAAATGCTCTATCCATTTTAGCCGAAGTTCCTGGTGTTGCACTACTGTAATTTGCCTCCACCCCAGAGACCTCATCCTCCGTAAATAGATCACCCTTTCTAAGACCTAAACTTTCTTCGCTACTTTTCACAACACTGCCATTTGCATCCTTGCTGGCATTATTGCTACAACCTGTTCCAGCTATTGCAAATAAAATAGCTATTGTAAATAAACTTTTTTTCATATCTAATCCTTTTTAATAAATCTTCTCAAATCAAATTTTAGTGCATTATCATCGCACACATCTATACATCTACCACAGTTTGTACACTCACCACTTGTTACGCTTGTGCTTTCTTTATTAATCATATGCAATACTTGATTTTCAGGACAAACAATCTTACATTTCATACAATTAGTACAGTTTTCATGATTATGTAAAACACGAATAAACCCAAAGCTACCTATCAAGCTATATGTTGCGCCCAAAGGACATAGATGTCCACACCATCCATTTTTCACACCAAATAAATCAAACAAAAATATTGCCAAAAGCACTGCAGCTCCTATGCCAAATCCAAAGATAATACCTCTTTGCATAATAGTAATAGGACTAAATACTTCAAAAGCCGCCACTCCTGTCAAAGCAGAGACAAGAATAATGATACCAGCTATCCAATACCTAGTATTTCTCTTAATAAATCTGTAGTTGGTTTCCAAACTATCCAAGTTTAACTTTCTTCTTAGATAATTTGCCAAATCTGTGACAATATTCACAGGGCAAACCCAACTACAAAAAACTCTACCACCTATTAAGGCATAAAAGGCGATTATAATTAAACCACCAATCAACACATCAACACCAACCACAAATCCAGTAGCTAATATCTGTACAATATTATAAGGATCAGCCAATGGAATTTTCCCAAATAAAACAGATGCACCAAAAGTACCTTCTATTATCTTCCAGCCATAAGCATTAGCTGCAAAATATAAGAACATTATCAACACCTGCGTAACTCTTCTTAGGATTAAATATTTACTATTTTTCAAAATTCATCCTTTGAATTAAGATAATCCAGTGCCGATTCTTTATTGATACCTGTTTTTGATTCAAGTATTTGGGCATCTTTTACCCTATTTTGATCTTTTGCATCCCAACCTTTTACATAATGACTTCCAACTTTACCTTTTGCAATATCCAAAGGCAGTACAAATATAGCTGGCTTCTCAGTTACGCACGCTTGCTCACAAAGCCCACATCCAGTACAAGCATCACTATGAACAATAGGCAATAGATATGCATGTTTGCCCGTTCTCTCATTTTTTTGATACTCTAGTGTTATAGCTTTATCCAAAAGAGGACATGCTCTATAACAAGCATCACACTGTATTCCCCAATATGCGATGCAAGATTCTCTATCTACTACCGCCAATCCCATTTTTGCTTGATTGATATCTAACTCTTTTTTCTTGTTTAAAACAGATTTGATATCCAAAGCCCCAGAAGGGCAAACAGGCACACATGGAATATCTGGACACATAAAACATGGAATCTCAAGTGGAAGGAAGTATGGCGTACCAATAAGTCTTTCATCACCTGCTGTTGCAATCTTAAGCGTAGCCTCTTTATGTTTACCACTACTTCTATCAATGTTTGAATCTCGATTTTTACATGCCTCAGCACACAATCCGCATTTAACACAAGCGGTTAGGAAATCCTCTTCATTTATAGCAGCAGGTGGTCTAAGAACCAACGGTGATGATTTTGCTTTTGTTACATATCCACCAAGCAAAGCACCTCCAGTAGCAACTAATCCAACACTCTGAACAGAAGATATAATAAATTTTCTTCTGTCATCATTTTGCCAATTCATAATCAAGCCTTATATATTTTCACTGCACATTTTTTATAATCTGTTTGTTTAGATTGTGGACAAGTAGCATCCAAACAAACTTTATTGATAAATACTTTTTCATCAAACCATGGCACAAACACTAGACCCCTGCTTGGTCTATTTCTACCTCTTGTATCAACTCTCGCTTTTACTTTGCCTCGTCTAGACTCTACCCAACACAATTCGCCTTGTTTAAGTCCATATGCTTCTGTATCTTTTGGATGCATATAGCAAACTGCTTCAGGAACAGCACGATAAAGTTCAGGAACTCTCATAGTCATAGTCCCACTATGCCAATGCTCCAAAACTCTACCCGTACAAAGCCACACTGGATACTCTTTATCTGGCATTTCAGGAGGATCCATATATGGTCTTGCAAAGATTTTTGCTTTATTGGTTAGTGGTTTTGGCTTGACATCTTTTGCATCAGTAATGCCCTTTAAATCACCTTGTTTTAACTCTTTGGCTATTTTCCCATAAAATGCAAACTCTCCATGGTTTTCTTTTTTTGCATAGGGATCATATGCCGCATTAAATCTCCACTGCGTCTCTTTACCATCAACAACAGGCCATCTAAGTCCTCTAACCTGATGATAAACATCAAACGGAGCCAAATCATGTCCATGACCTCTACCAAATGCCGCATACTCTTCAAAAAGATATTTATGCAAGAAAAATCCATAACCACTCCATGGTTTTCCATCGGATCCTAAAGTTTTTCTTGAATCGCCATTACACTCGGTATTATCAAATCCTTTTTGAACTGGATCATTGTCATCAATTTTATAAGTTTTTGCATCTTTGTTTGCAAATAAAATCTCATAAAGTGTTGTGTTTTCATTATATCCCATAGCTTTTGCTTTATCAATAACACTTGGAAGCATATTGGGTTTGCCAGTATCTTTGTCTTTGCCTCTAAGCTTAGATTCTCCCCATGTGTCTTTGACGGTAAATCGTTTACTAAATTCAACCATTTGCCAAGTATCACTCATGGCATCACCTACGGGTTCTACTTGCTGTCTCCATAGCTGTGTTCGTCTCTCGGCATTACCGTATCCACCCCATTTCTCATAAATCATAGCACTTGGCAAAATCAAATCACTTACTTTTGCACTAATTCCAGGGTATCCATCAGAAGTTACTATGAAACTATCAGTTTCTCTAGCGGCCTTAATCCAATGCATCGCATTTGCACTATCTTGATATGGATTACATACACTTACCCATGCAAATTTTACAACGCCATCTTCAATATCTCTATGGATTTTCATAATATGTTGATTACCTATTGGATTGATAGTTCCTTCTGGAATTTTCCAATTTTTTTCTGTGATTGCTCTATGCTTGTCAACATTAACAAACATATCAGCAGGAAGTCTATGTGTAAATGTACCGACCTCTCTAGCTGTTCCACATGCGCTTGGTTGACCAGTTAGCGAGAATGCCCCACTCCCTGGCTTAGCTTGTTTATTTAACAAGAAGTGAACATTGTATGACAAGGTATTAACCCAAGTTCCTCTTGTATGTTGATTCATGCCCATAGTCCAGAATGAAACTACTTTTCTATTTTTTTCTATATATAAATCAGCTAATTTTTGAAGTTTTTTCTTAAACTCTTCTATTGGCTCATCTGGATTGCCTTTTGATATTTTTGCCACATAATCAAGCGTGTAAGGTGCCAAGAATTTCTTGTACTCTTCAAAAGATATCTCCCAATGTTTCAACTCATTAGGTTTGCCATCAACCAATGGAGTTTCATTTTTCATCACATCACCCTCTTTGTATCCAAATGGGGCGAGAGCAGGTGCTTCTTTAGCAGAGACAACTTTACTCATCTCTTTTTTGATTGTCTCCATCTCTTTATCACTATATTTGCCATCTTTTATAGATTTTTCATCACTCTTTCTCATTCCATAACCGATATTTACTGGCTGGGAAGCAAATACAATATTTTGTTTTACAAAATCCCAATCAATAGCCTCAGGATGATTATAGACTATCTCATGAGCTATATAGTTCCAAATCGCCATATCTGTATTTGGAGAAAAAATAATCTCGATATCAGCTAAATCTGATGTTCTATGGGTATATGTAGAAATATTTACTACCTGAACTCTTTTGGGATCGTTTAGTTTTCTATCACTTACTCTTGACCATAAAATCGGATGCATTTCAGCCATATTCGAACCCCAGCACACAACTGTGTCAGTAAGTTCAATATCATCATAACATCCACTTGGCTCATCTATGCCAAATGTCTGATAAAATCCAACAACAGCACTTGCCATACAATGTCTTGCATTTGGATCTAGAGCATTACTTCTAAAACCTGCTTTAAATAATTTTGAAGCGGCATATCCTTCCATAATAGTATGTTGACCAGATGAAAACATAGCAACACCCTCCGGTCCGCTCTCTTTAAGAGCTTTTTTTGCATGTTTTTCCATTTCATCAAATGCTCTTGCCCAACTAATAGGAGCAAAATTTCCATGCTTGTCAAATTCACCCTTATCATTTACTCTAAGTAGGGGTGTTTTTAATCTATCCGCCCCGTACATTATTTTTGCATTAAAATATCCTTTAATGCAGTTAAGTCCACGATTCACAGGGGCTTCAGGATCTCCCTTTACTGCAACTATCTTACCGTCTTTAGTTGCGAGCATTATTCCGCATCCTGTTCCACAAAATCTACATGCTGCTTTATCCCATCTCCAACTTTTTTGGGCATCCTCTGCTTTTGCACCAAGACTTGTTGGCACAGACAATCCAACTGCCCCTGCCGCACTTGCTGCAACAGCACTTTTTAGAAAATCTCGTCTATCTAAACTCATTTTTTTCCCCTATAGTTAATATTATTACAAGCACAAGTATATTCCTTTCATAGTCTATTTTCTATTGACATATGTCAATGAAAATAATTCTATTTTTTACTATAGTTGGACTTCAAAATTATTTTAAAGGGAAAAATTATGAAAAAAACATTATTAATTTCAGTAGTA
>DZCE01000140.1 GCA_022736375.1 Arcobacter nitrofigilis
TCCATGGGTTACATTATAGCATATTTAGGAGGAGCTAACCGACTAGCCTGTATATTTAATTAATTTGAAGAGTAGTGGCGTGACTGGCAACAAAGTGATAAGCAATATGAAATATGTTGATAATATAACCTTTAATACTCCTGAACGAGTTAAAAAATATCTTGATTATAACCAAGCTCTCTCAGGTGGTGTCTATGGTGGACCAATCAGTGATTGGAATCGTCAAGCATGTAGTGAAGAGGTTGTTAAAGTTCTAGAGGAGATGGGGCTATGAAGTATATAATTGTACTACTGCTTTTTACCTTTTCTTTAGTTGCTAATGAACCCGATAAGAAAAATACCTATAATGAATATATGGTAGACCTCTACTATGCCAATGGTATTATGATGCAAGAAGCTGAAAAAGAAGCTAAAAAAATTTGGAGAATTAGAGCTAATGACTTACTTCAAAGTAAGCCAATTTTATGGACACGAATTGCTAATGTGGAGATAGCTTATAATATCTCAAAAGGTTTTGCAAAAGATATGTTTGAAGCTTTTTTACAAAAGGTAGCATTGGAGCCTAATTACAATACTGGATGGGAGGGTTTTAAAACAGCGATTGCTCTTATTACTCGTTCCCATCCGTCCTCGGTGGGAATGCATACGAGAGCTTAATAAACAAAACAGCTATCAACTGCTAAAATAACTCTATGGGAAGAAGTAGATATATCATAGTAGAACCAACACATCCACACTTTATCACTTGTACGGTACTCAACTGGCTACCAATATTTACACGCTTTGATAGTGTAGAGATTATTATCAATAGCCTCAAACATCTACAACAAAAAGAGAACCTAAAACTCTACGCTTTTGTGATACTTGAAAACCATCTGCATCTCATTGCTCAAAGTGATGATATTGCAATAAGCATGAGACACTTTAAATCTTTTACCGCTAAAGAGCTTTTGAAGCTATTACAACAAGAGAATGCTCAAACGCTACTCAAACAGTTTGAATTTTATAAAAAGGCTCATAAAAGAGATAGAACCTATCAACTATGGCAAGAGGGGTATCAACCTAAATTGATTGACAATGATGCTATGATGATAAACAAGATAGAATATATTCATAATAACCCCATCAAACGAGGCTATGTAGATGAGGATTGGCACTGGAGATATAGCAGTGCTAGAGCCTATAGAGATATGGAGAGCTTGATTGAGGTGGAAAGGTTTTGGTATTATAACCTCTCGTATGCATTCCCACCGAGGACGGATGGGAACGAGAGAACGAGAGACAAATAGTAGAAGATAAAGGTATAACAAAAGCTATTCTACCATCCAACAAGGGTTGGACATTAGGAATAGGAGGGGAAAATCTTATTAAAACAGGACCGATATCAGGAGTGAGAAATAAATACACTCCTATATTAGCCGTAGGTACTGCTTATGTAAGTTATGAAGGAGGTCTGATTATTCAAGATGGTATTGAAGCAATTAAAAAATGGATTCAAGATAACGAGGAGAAAAAATGAATATTTTTGAATTATTAACAATGGTATTAATTATGGGTTTTATAAGTAGTTTTTTAGTTTCATTTGGTTTAATATATGTATTATTAAGTCCAATTATAACTATAATAATAATTATGGTAATAAGGTATATAAGTCAATATTTTAGAAATTTAAAGGAGAAGTAGATACTTAAGAAGTAGTATTCAATATGCTTACAGGATATTATGCAAGTGCAACATTAAATCCATTAGCAATGATGGGAGGACATACCGTAGCAGGAGGATTAAATACAGCCTATAATGAGCTTAGTGATAGTATAGAGGGTACGGATTATAGTATGCTTAATCCTCTTAATCTCTACTATACATTTGGGGATGCTAACTCTTGGGAAAATATAGGTTTTTTTCTCGTTCCACCTCTCTCAAGAGCATAAAACAACTGCCAAAAAGTGCTTCGACAAGGCTCAGCACGAAGGGTTTTACGCTATCCGTTCACCCCAAGCTTTGAGCTTGTCGAAGAGTTGAAGGGTTTATTGTTTCACACTCTGCGTATTTTAAAACCCCTAGCTCAACGCTCTAGGGTCAGCCAATTTTCCTGCTATGGCACTTGCGGCGGCTACGGCGGAGTTGGCTAGATAGATTTCGCTCGTTCTTGCTCCCATGCGTCCTACAAAGTTTCGATTGGTTGTCGCTACGCAACGCTCTCCATCTGCCAAAATACCCATGTATCCACCCAAACAAGCCCCACAGGTAGGATTGGATACGACCGCTCCCGCTTCGATAAGTATCTCAATGAGTCCCTCTTTTTGGGCTTGAAGCAATATTTTTTGCGTGGCGGGTGTAACAATCATACGAGTGTGACGTGCTACTTTCTTGCCTTTCATAATTGCCGCTGCGATGCGTAAATCCTCTATTCGTCCATTGGTACAGCTTCCTATCATGACTTGATCTATTTTCAAATCATCGGCTACACCTTGTTCGATTGATTTGCCGTTTGAGGGCAAAAAGGGATAGGCTACGACGGGAGAGAGGCGACTCACATCAATCGTAAGGATTTGTTCATAGGTAG
>DZCE01000141.1 GCA_022736375.1 Arcobacter nitrofigilis
AGTATCAACTCAAGTTTCTGTAATTTTTTATCGTTTAGGTAATGATAAAAACCTTATTGCAACTGTAAAAGCTGGAGAAAATGTAGTTGGATCACTATTGCCAAATCATTATGCTATAACAAAAGCTTGCAAAAAGAGATTATTAGTTGGGGTTGCAGAGAGAGGTGATATTATCAATATCACACACTATGATTTAAGTAATTTAAACAATATTTCAAATACTATTTATATAAAAGTTATTGAGCCAACTAGCAATAATAGATTTACACTAAGTGTTATTGACTCCAAAGTTGCACAAAAAGAGATTTCATCACTAAATCTAAAATCAAATATCATCAATCGTCATGTTCCAAGTTGTGAAAAACTAGACAATAGTTCCAATCTTCTTAAAAGTATAACAATTGAGACATATTCTTTATTTGATTTTGATGACAGTAGGCTAAACAAACAAGCTATTATGGAACTCTCCAAATTAATAAAAGATATAAATATATATGAACATCGTATAAACAGTATTAATATTTCTGGATACACGGATAGGCTTGGGAGTGAAAAATATAATTTAGCATTGTCACAAAAAAGAGCAAACAGAGTCTCAGAGTATATACGCTCAAATGGGGTTATAAAAGATATAGAAAGTGTTGGCTTAGGCGAAAGCAATCCAGTTAGTAGAGGTTGTAATAGACTGAGTACATCATCATTAAAAGAGTGTTTAAAGACCGATAGAAGAGTTGTAGTAAATCTTATAATTAAGAGAATAAATCCAATTAATACAAAAATACCACAGGAGTTGTTATGAAAAATATAATTGAGCTGATTGTTCATGGTCAAAATGGTGCTAAATCAAATTACAGCGTAGCATCTGACGCTGCTAAAATAGGCAAACAACTAGTAATTAAAGCGAATGGAAAAGTTGCATATGAACTAAAAGATGCTAATTTTGATGTTGCCCCAAATCAAATTATTGCAAAAAGAAAAGGCAAAAATTTAGAAATAAACTTGGATGTAGATGGAAGTGTTTTAGAAGCAAATGAAACACCAGATATCATTATTGAAAACTATTATGATGAATCTGCCTCCAAACTAATTGGACTTGCCGAGGATGGCAATTATTATCCTTATGTTCCACAAGAAGGTGAAACTTCTTTGCTTACTTATAATATGTCAGATGGTGTATTTAGTTATCAGAGTTTAGGTCAACTTGATAACATCATAGCACCACCATTAGTAAGCCCTAGCACTCCTATGGTAAGCCTTAGCACTATTGGTCTGGGAACATTGGCGATAGGCGGAATAGCAGCGGCTGTAGGTGGCGGTGGCGATGGTGAAGATACTAATACTGCTCCAATTGCTATTGGTAATACATCTGGCGATGAAGATACCAATATCCCAATTATTCTTCAAGGAATAGATACTGATGGCACAATTGATCATCTTACTGTTGTTACACTACCAAGCACAACACAAGGTGTACTTTACTATGCAGATGGTATTACTCCTGTAATTGCAGGAACTTCATTGAGTCCTACTGAAGCAGCTAATTTAATATTTGCACCTGCTCTAAATTTTAATGGCATAGTTACCATACAATTTACTGCAACAGACAATGATGGTGCTACATCACCTATCACAGATGATGTGATTACTGTTAATCCTGTCAACGATGCACCAACTGTAGTTGTAACAGTAACTGCCACTCCTACTGAAGGAAGTGCAGTAATTGGAGATGCGATCGCAACAAGTTCTGGTAGTGATGAAGATGGAGATGCACTTACATACTCTCTTACAACTAATCTAGGTGGGGTATACGCGATAGATTCATTAACTGGGGCTGTAACACTTACACTAGCTGGTGCAACACTAGTGAACAGTGGGGCTGATTTACCTCCCGTAGAAGTAACTGTAATAGACCCATCAAGTGCAACAGGAACAGATAGTGAGATTGTGCCTGATACAGCAGATGTAACACCACCACTAATTACTATAGATGCTATCTCAACGAACGATATGATTAATGCTGTTGAATCGGGTCAAGATTTAATAATAAGTGGTACTACTGACGCAGAAGATGGTCAAATAGTTACTGTTACACTTAATGGTATAGACTATACTGCAACAGTGGCTGGTGGAATATTCACAGTAACCGTTCCTGCCTCGAATGTTGCCAATCTTCCTGAAGACATAAATACTGTTACTGCAAATGTAAGCGATGCAGCAGGCAATCCTGCTATACCTGCCACTCGTGATTTAGATGTTGATACAATAGCCGAAATGACCGTTGATATGCCTGATGTAACTGCTACTAATGTGACTGCTACTCCAATAACAGGAACAACAACAGATGTTGAACCTGGCTCAACCGTAACTCTTGTAATAAGTGATACAGACCCTGCAACTCCTGATGTAACTGTAACTGCAACAGTTCAAGCTGACGGTTCTTACTCTACAACTGCTGACCTTAGTACTCTTGAAGATGGTAATGGAAACTTAAGCGTAACTGCTACTACAACTGACCACAATGGTGGCACAGTAACTGATACAGACACAAGCGGTAAAGAT
>DZCE01000051.1 GCA_022736375.1 Arcobacter nitrofigilis
ATTTTGGCAGCGGTTGCTATCCCAAAATTGGCAGCTACTAGAGATGATGCAAAAAAATCAGCAGAGAAAGCGGATATGGCAACATGTCTTTCAAACGTAATCAATGAGTACACATCAACTGGAACTACAGCTACTATCGGTGAAAAACCTTGTACGGGTGGTACAGTAAGTGCTTCTGCTGCTAATAATATAGTAACTGTAACTGGTGCTGTAAATGGTACAAGTATTTCTGGAAAATACGGCGGTTCAAGCGTAAGCTTCTAGTCCTTGCTTCATAAGGTGAAACTATTTTCACCTTATGACTTTACATTCCTCTCAAATAAATATAAATTTCTCAAATCTTTTCTATTCAAATCCAAAAATTATCGCAAAGTATCTACTACTCTTTTTTGCACTCAATCTTATAGGTGTATATATCCCATGAGTTCTTCTCTCCTTTGAGAGTATCTATATAAGAAAGATTTTTTATCTTTTGAGTATCTATTTTATGCGAAGAGATAAGATAATCGGTATGAAGTTTACAGAGTGCTTGGGTGCTAAATTGCGGATTTTGTACTAGAATATTTTTTGTGTAATATTGCAATGTTACAGTAGTAGAGAGAATATATGTTTTGCCTCCCCATTCATCATATACTTTTCTTGCCTCTTTTGTTGCAAGGTTGTTCTTGGTATCTAGGTATTCAGAAATAACTTCACGAAATTTACGTTTGTACTCCAATGGATAGTTTACACTGTATCCATCAATGGTATAAAAACCATTATAGAGTGTCACAGCAGGTTCTAAACCATAGCTAACGATACGAATCGTATCTAATGGTTCTTTGAGTAGAGTTTTGAGTTTATCAAATAGAGTTGGTGCATAATATTGTTCAAAAGATGCATATTGCTCTTTCTCTTTATTGGAATAAAAACTCTCTTCTAAGCTCAAATGAAGTTGCAATAGTAGAAAAAGAGTGATAAATATATTGGAAAATAGTAATTTTTTTGATAGTAGTACTATGGCATAGACCAGTAGTATGGTATTTATCGTAGATTGAACAAACGCTATACGGGAGAGGTTTAATGTCTTTAAGATAGGAAATATTTCTGCAAGAGAGGCAAATCCACTGTAGAATTGATGCACAGCTAGAAAAATAACTCCTATTTGAAAGAGAAGAAGAACCCCTGTAATCCTATTTTTTTTGGAAAAAAGTGCAATATATAAAAAAAATGAGACAAGAATGGGCAAACTATAGAGTTGCCGCAAAACAATATCCCAAACATTTACAATGAAACTCAAGAGTATTAAAAGCCAAATCACCATCGACTCTTGTGCGGTAAAACGTTTATTGCTAAGTGAAAGCATCATAGCAATAATTATAATAGGCAAAACATATATTGCTTGTAGCCCCAAAAGATGATGAGGGTGACCTGCAATAAAAAAGCTTTGAGCATCTCGATAGATTTCCAAAAAAGTATTATTATAAAAAATATTAAACTCACTGCGATGAGAAGCAAATCCGCTATCAATAAACATCGCATAAACCAGTCTATATTCAATAAGCAAAAAGAGTACACCCATAATCAAAAGTGCAAAAAAGAGTCTGCTGTTGAGTTTTCTATTTTTGATAGTAATCCACACAAGATAGATACCTGCATAGAGGATATAAAACATATAAAAAAAAACAAAACTTGCATAGAGGGGCAACAAGATGAGTAAAATCCAATCCCATTTGCTATCTATACGGTTTTTTATATTAAGAAGGCTATAGGTAACAAGAGGCATAATGGCAATAGTCAATCCCGCACCCTGCCAATAGGGCAAAAGCGAGAAGTACAACGCTCCTACGAAAACAGGTATATTTTTATAATAGTGCTTTTCTTTAATAATATATTTTTTCAAAAAAATATACATAGAAAAAAAAGCAACCACGTGTATTGAGATTTCATTGATAATAAAGGCTGTCTTGGGTTCAAAAAAGTAGTAAAGCCAAAGCACTACATCAAACTCTCCATAATAGCTTGAACGGGGCAAACCACTCATCATATTGGGAATAATGGCACTGTTATCGGCAAATATCATACCGCTTTGAGCTAATATCTTATACCATACAACTGTCGAATCAAGATTGTCAAAAATAGGGACATAAAACTCACCTCCATTAAAGAGGAGAGGAGATAAAAGCAAAAGCATAGAGAAAACACTAATAGCAACCCATAGTCTATTGCTAGTTAGGGCTTTATTGATAGAATTGAGTAACATAATCAATAACTTTCAGTTGTTCTTCTCTTGTAATATTGTAATACATCGGCAACCTTATAAGTCTTTCGCTCTCTTTGGTTGTGAATTGATCTTCACCATGAAAGCGACCAAGCTTTAATCCTGCCTCCGAAGAGTGAAGCGGAACGTAGTGAAAGACTGCTAGAATACCATGTTCTTTTAAAAAGTTAAGCAACTTTGTACGCTCTTTGAGATTTTTGGCTTTTATGTAAAACATATGGGCGTTATGTTTGCACTCATTGGGAATAGTAGGAAGTTCTATAAAACCTTTGTGGGCTAATGGCAGAAGCTGTTGATAGTAAAAATCCCAACTATCCATACGATTATTGTTGATTCTATCTGCTTCCAAGAGTTGTGCATAGAGATAGGCTGCTTGTAGTTCACATGGCAAATAGGAGCTTCCTAGCTCTACCCAGGTATATTTATCAACCTCTCCTCTAAAAAATTTATTTCTATTTGTTCCTTTTTCTCGTATGATTTCCGCATGCTCTAGGTAGCTCTCATCATTAATGAAAATCACGCCCCCTTCACCGCCTGAGGTGTAGTTTTTGGTCTCATGAAAAGAGTAGGTTCCAATATGACCAATGTTTCCCAAAGCTCTACCTTTATAGGTACTCATCATCCCTTGAGCCGCATCTTCAATAACTGCCAAATTGTATCGATTGGCAATATCCATAATCGTATCCATCTCACAAGCAACCCCTGCATAATGAACAGGCACAATGGCGCGGGTTTTATCTGTAATAGCCTCTTCAATTTTGCGTTCATCAATATTCATGGTATCGGGGCGAATATCAACAAAGACAATGGTAGCACCACGCAGAGCAAAGGCATTGGCAGTTGAGACAAAGGTATAGGAGGGCATAATCACTTCATCTCCTGCTTTGAGATTTATAAGAAGTGCAGACATCTCAAGTGCATGGGTACAGGAGGTAGTCAATAGAGCTATTTTACTCTGGGTTTTTTGTTCAAACCACTTTTGGCACTTTTGGGAAAAAGCCCCATCGCCTGAAATCTTGCTTTGCTTCATCGCCTCTAAAACATAAGGTTCTTCTATCCCTAAATAGGGCGGTTTATTAAATGGAATCATATTTGCCTCAAAAAGTTATGTTTTACTTGTTTGCCAAGTAAGTGCAATTATTAGTAATCATATCGAAAATATTATCACATGTTGTTTATCGTGTTGATTTATTTCCTTTTTGCGTAAGTAGGTTGTGTTGTATTTTGATGACTTATAATATATCTGTAGCTTAAAAAAAGAAATTGCAAATGCTCTTAGAATCTGTATGGATATTAACATATTTTTAAAACCCTATCGAAATATAGAGAGGACTTTGTCCTTCTAGAATTTTTATTAGATAATATAAACCTATCAAAGTCTGTAGTGCAAGAAGGGTTAGTAGAATAGATTTTTTAATGAAATGCAAACCTTTGTAAATTTCAGCAAATTTGATAATTGAAAAAAGATAGAGCAGACTCATGGCTATTGCATAGCTCCATCCAAAGTTGCCATGCGGATAATATTTACCACTTTGAGCAAAGACGGCATAGAATACAATTCCAATAAAAGTAAGTATCCACGAAAGCAATATATAATCATCATGGATAATTTTTGTTTCCAAAATAAACAAAGCAATAGGAAATGCGAGTGCTAATACAATTGAAATAGGAATATTGAGCGAACTTTGTGACCAAACGCCCAAAAAATCAACAAAGACATGAGAGTCTTCACCTGTAAAGGTGTGTGTGTATTGATACGACAATATTACTACGCTTAGAATTGTAAAGAGCAAATAGAATACAATAAATTCTCTATAAATAAGCTTTTTCATTAACACAAATAGTGCAATTGCTGGAAGAAAAGCAATTACAAAACTAGGTTTAGCCAAAATTGAAATTAGGAGTGTGACAAGTGAAATAAAATAGTAATGGCGTTTTTGACTTCGTATCGCTTCAATCATAAAAAACATGGTAAGAAGTGCAAAAGGCTTAACGCTCCAAAGAGTTACATTGTGCCATATATTGGGAGAACTTTGACCCAAATAGATGACTTGATTATACCATGGTATGGTTAGAGGGGCGATAATAATAGTAGTGAAAGTAAGCAGCGTCACGCATAGGTCGCTCTCTATTTTTGAAAGATATTTAATAGTGTGATAGACAAGATATGTCCATAATGTAACCAAAAAAGCCGAAAAAATCACAGCTGCCAACTCTATAGAAATAAAGAATAACTCCGATGTGATTTTCACTCCATAGTGCCATAAAGGGTGAGGAATATAAAATGACTCCAAGGAGAAATACTTACGCAGATACTCTATGTGAGGCTTCGTATCACTAAAATAGTTTTGAGCATCATAGGCTTGATGATAAACCAAAAAGCTTATAGCAAGAAATAATGTCACAAGTAAAAACAAAAGAGGGTAGTTGAGTTTTATATTTTTCATGTGCTTTTGCTTGTAATAAAAATACCTATTACTATAAAAAGAACGCCTAAGATCTTCTGCCATGTAATCACTTCATTGAAAAGAATAGATGATAGCACCAAAACCAAAACAAATCCTAGTGTCGTAAAGGGGTAGGCATAAGATATATCAAATCTACTCATAGCAATCATCCATGCCAATCCACTTAGTAGTGTAAAAAGGAGTGATAATAGAATAAAAGGATTTAACAGCATTGCAAAAGCAAAAGCGAATTTGTCAATCATGGTGGCATGTTGCGTAAAATCTTGTCCAGACATTTGCCACTTGATAATTAATTGACTAGAGACAGCAAAACAAATAGAGAGAAAGATGTAGAGATGATTGAAAAAAAATTGCATTGTAAGTTTAGCCTAATGGTTTATTAAATAAAAAATATTATACAAAATTATGTTAAATTGAACTACTTAACGTTTAAATTTTTGACGGATTTTGGTTTGCAAAGGTTTTTCTATCCATTGATAAGAGAGTCTGCCTATCACTATCATAAAGGATATCCATAAAATAAAGACAACTTCACTGTTGAATATATCTCGATTTAAATGAAAATAGTCAAAAATAAATAAAATCAAAATTTGAATGGGGAAATGCCAAAGATATATGGAATATGTGCTGTGACCTATCCACAAGAAAGAGGTTTTATATCTTTTTGAATACCCTTGAATATCAATCCACGCCACAAAAGTAAGTATGGTCAAAAAAAGAAACATCATATCAATATATAATACATACCGTTGTATAAATGCAGTTGTCATTGGATGTATGATTTGAACGATGTGAGATAAGCCAAAAAATATGCCACCTATCAATAAAAGTTTGCTAGGATGCTCTTTGAGCGAGTAAATAAGCGAAAAGGCAAAAACTCCTGAAAAAAAGTAAAATCCACACATTAAGATAAACCTATTAAATATTAGCCAATAGAGATCAAAAAATGGAAGTATCAAAAGAAATCCACAAGAGAACAATATTGAATACAAAATAGCTCTTTTATTTAAATATTTAAGTACGGCAAAAAAGAAAAAAATATATAAAAATTTCTACCGAAACAGACCATATTGGTGCATTATATGAATACTCTGCTCCTGCTTGCCAGTAAGAAGCAAACCAAAGGTGCGAGATAAAGTGGTACAAATCCGAGTTGTCAAAAATTTGATAATAACCTAAAACAGCGATACTGCTAAATTGCAATAGGGCAATAGCGACAAGAGTAATAAGATGAAGAGGATAGAGTCTTGAAAATCGGTGTAACATAAAGTCCTTGAGTGTAGGTTTTGTTTTTAGATAGACATAAGCAAATACAAATCCAGAAATAACCCAAAAGAAAGAGACTAACCAAAAACCTTGATGATAAAAAAACTTGAAAGTTGTATAAAATGGCTGAATTGAATAGTCCCATATGTGCGTATTTAAACCGTAGAGATAAAAGTGATGATAGTGCCATACCAAAATTAAAATAGCCGCTAATCCTCGAAACAAATCAACGGTATAAAAATAGGTAAGTTTTTTCATACAATAATAATATCTTCAACTATTTTATTAATACTCTTTTGCATATCTTCTTTATTTTCATATCGAATAAAATCAATCTCTGCTTTGTAGGTGAGTGGATTACTAATCTTATCCCCTTTTGCATAAAAAACCATCTTATCAAAAATCTTTGCCTCAAAACTACCGTACTCAACACGATTAACTATCTTTTCTTCTGGACTCATTACACAATGTCTTGTGATATAAGAGAGTTTTTTAATACTATAATCTTCTATTTTTTTAGATAAAACAGAATAAATAATTGCCTTAGGCATATCGAAGCCTGTGGCATACTCGACGAGTTTCACATAGAGGTCGCCTGGGGTTCTTCTGCATATTTCTATAATATAGGGTCTATTGCCTTTGAGAATAAACTGCACATGCAAGAGTCCATCAACAAGATTGAGTCGTGAAGCCATCTTCTCTAGGTCATGGTTAAGTTCATTGGCAATAGCCTGAGTATAATGAAGCGATGTTGAAGCACCTCCAACAAGGTAAGGGTTGTGAAAGTAGTGTTCATCATCCATAAAAGCAAAAACCACTTTTTTCTCTTTTATAAAGGTACTGTATCCATGGTTGCTTCCCTCAATAAACTCTTCAATAACTACATTATCGCTTTTTGAAAGTGCTTTGGCATGAACAATTGCTTTGTCAAGCTCTTTTTTGTTCATAACTTTTTGAATCCCTTTGCCTCCTGATAAGTCAATAGGTTTTACAATCAGAGGGTAATTGTAATTATCTCTACTTTCTTGATTGTATGTTACAGTTTGGGGAACACAAAGTCCCTCGGTTAAAGCAAATGCCCTAAAGCGATCTTTGTGATGAATAGTTAGTGCGGTATCTAGGGTATCGTGTCCACCTAAGTGCAATTTTTGAGCCGCATAAGCACAAGCAATTGCCGAAAAATCGTTACTTGAGGCACAAATTGCATCAACTTGTAATTTTTTGGCAAGAAGATATATATTATGAGGCTTCGAGTAATCTTCGCTGTAATACTCATCCCCATAGACATGACCTAAATCTTTTGGATTATTACCTGTTGTAATGACCCAAAGTCCCAATTTTTTTGCTGCTTGAATAATAGGAATATCAGCATGACTACCCCCCACAAGTAGTAGTTTTTTTTGCATTTATGACTCCTTTGGCACAAAAAACATTATTGTTTCAGAGATACCTTCAGTATAGTGCCGTAGATATATTTTGTAATCTTTTCTAATGGATAAAATTTGCTGTGCAATAGCCCAAAAGTCATCTTTCCGATGGTAAACACTAATAGCTAACTTAGGATGATATTTAGCAATAGTCTCTTTTGCTCCTTCGATAGCCAACGGTTCTGCTCCTTCGATATCCATTTTAATAAAGGTAACTCTCTCTTGTATAATATCATCCAATCGATCTACATTAATCGTCACATCTCCCTCTTGACTAATCTTAGAACTTGAACCACTTGTGTCAAACCGTAGTGATGCTTTTTTGTTGGAGAGACCCAATTGGTGAAATACAATATTATCAATTTTAGACAACCTTTCTTTGGCTGCCTTCATATTTTTTTCTTCTGGCTCAAATAGATGTACTTTGTCAAATTGGGGAGATAGCTTGATAAACTCCTCTGTGGTATATCCATCGTAAGCACCCACATCAACAAAAACCTCTCCGCTTCCTCGTAAGCCTAAAAAGTCTTCAAAGTACTGCTCATCTTCTCTATCGCTAAAGCCACGCATATAATCCAAATCATAAGAGAGTCTAAAATTGATAATATGATAAAATTGGTTTTTTGATATTTGGTCTTCTAAAAGATTATAAATCCATTGATATTTGGAGAAATTACTCTTTATGTCTTCAATCATTCCCTCCCAAAACATCACTTGTTTAATGGGAAGTTGTGCATATCTAAAAAAACTATAATAGTCTATGGATTCAAATTGAAACTGTTTAACCCGCTTTTCTGCAACAAGTGGCTTTCCAATAACTGTAACAACAACCAAAGCGTCGCAAGGTATCTCTTCTATAGGAACAACAGGCTTATCCAAATAAGATGCTTCGCTGGTAAAATCATCTATAAAGCCATTCACATCTATTTGTTGAGCAATACTTTTGGCCCATGCACTTCTTCCAAAGATATATTTAGGTCTTGTGCTATGAATGAATGCGTCGCAAAATGCTTGTGCCTTAAGATTGTCATAATATGTATCAATTTTTAGCATCATTTACCCTCTCCCATGTTTTTGTTTTTGTTGATAGATTGATTGCTTCCATAAGCTTTAATCCTTCTATGGAGTGGTTAATATCAAAAACATAATCCATTTTGGTGGCATTGGATGAACCTTGCTTATAATTTTGCAGTGATAAATAGATATCGTGATAGTGATTTGAAAAAGCTTCTATAAATCCAGCGGGGTGACCTGTCTTAAAGCGGTTGTATCGTGTTTGATTGGCAATACTTATATCCTTGGAAGATCTATCCAGAACAATGTTGCGACCAAGATTATCATTAAATTCTAAAAACTCAGGGTTCATCTGATACCAACTTGCAGATCCCTTTGTGCCATAAATTTCTACTCTCAATCCATTTTTATGACCCAAAGCAGATTTGCTATACCACATTTGACAATCAATATTATCCTCGTACTTAATAAGTGCAGTGAGATTATCAATAACATTATGATGCCCAAAGCTGTTATGCATTGCGATTGCTTCAAGCGGTTTTTTGTTAATAAGAAAATAAACCATATTGGATAAGTGTGTACCCAAATCCAAAGAGAGGGTTGGAATAATATGATCTTTTAGTCGCCACTTTTGAGGCATAGGAATGGTTTCTTCGGGAGTAAGACGAATAAAACTCTCTTGAGGCATCTCTATGTTAATGTGCAAAATTTGACCCAATTTGGCACACTCAATCATATTTTTTAATTCCCTTATCATCGGATAACCCGTATAGTTGTATGTCGTGAGCAAAAAACCTTGATTCTCTTCTAAAATATGTTTGATTTGCACTGCTTCTTGACTAGAAGTTGTTAATGTCTTTTCACAGACGATAGGAAGGTTATATTTTAAAACATCCATAATAATATCTGCATGAGTATCTGTTGGAGTTAAAATAACGACCGCATCTATATTATCGCTCTCTTTTTGCAAAAACATTTTATAATCATCATAATATCTACCGACATTCCATTGGATTGCACTCTCTTGATTGATGGTTCTGTTTTGACTAAAGGCTCCTGATACTAACTTAAAGTTATTATCCATTTGCGAAGCTATTTTATGCGTGGTGCCTATTGCGGAGTTTACCCCTCCACCAATAAAACCTATATTAAGTCTTTTATTTTTCACGACTACCCTCCTTAAATGTTGTATCTTGGATAATGTAGAGGGGTCTATTTTTAACCTCATCAAAAATTTTGCCTATATAAAGACTCGCCATGCCAATTGATGCAATTATCAATCCTGAAAGAAAATACATAGAGACAATCAAACTTGTCCAACCCTCAATAGGTGTTGACCATATAAAATAACTTATCACTAGCCAAAAGGCATACATTATAGAGAAAAAAGATAGAAAAAAACCCAATTTTACACTTATCTTTAAAGGTTTATTAGAATGAGAAACAATACTATCGGTTGCAAGATTAAATAACTTTTTAAATGTATAGGAGGTCTCACCTATCTCTCTTTTGGCATGATTGATATCAATTTCTACTCTTGAAAATCCACTCCATACAACAAAAAGTCCAAACGAACGGTTTTGTTCTTTAAAATGCCTAAGAGTATCAATTACACTTTTGGAATAGATACCAAAATTGCTAATACTCGAATTAACTTCTATATCTGTAAGATAGTTATAAAGCGTATAAAATAGTTTTGAATTCATTTTTTTAAGAAAACTATCTTGTCTTTCGGCTCTCTTTCCAACTACAATGTGAAATCCCTCTTGAGCTTTGTTGTATAGTTTAATAATTTCTTCAGGTTGATCTTGCAAATCACAATCCATAA
Source organism: Arcobacter nitrofigilis (assembly GCA_022736375.1). Lineage (GTDB taxonomy): Bacteria > Campylobacterota > Campylobacteria > Campylobacterales > Sulfurovaceae > BN30871. Next base: position 10,264 of record DZCE01000051.1, read on the forward strand.
CAACAACCCAATCTCCTCTTGCATGATCTATCCCCGCAGTAATTGCACGATGTTGTCCAAAATTTCGAGAGAGATTAATTCCCCTAACCCTATTGTCTTCATGAGACAATTGCAAGATGGTACTCCATGCATTGTCTGGACTTGCATCATTAATCATGATAATTTCAAAGTTTTTTGTTATTTTCATTAGAGTATTTGCAATTCTATTATAAAGTATTTTCAAGCTATCAACACATCCATATACAGGTATAACAACTGAAATATCTATCACATAATTCAACTTTAATTCCTTGCTTTTAAAATAATCTCACCAAAAGAAATCTTTTGATATAGTATAACACTAAATAGGATATTCTTTTCTGAAAGTAACCAAAAAGTCTTTACAGAAAAGATAAATACTCCGTTTTTTTATTAATTTTTATCGTATGTCTAATATTTTCATAAGTTAATAAATGTTATAATTAACATAGAATTAATTTTAAGTATAAATTAATTCTACTTTAATTTAGCATAATTAATACACTGGCTTGTATGTTTGTATTTTCGCAGAAAGATAAACATATTGCAAATAAGACTAAATAGGAAAAGTATGAAAAAAGCATTCACAATGATTGAAATTGTCTTTAGTATTGTCGTGATAGGAATAGTTGCATCAATTGCACTTGGCAAGTTGGCAGCTACTCGTGACGACGCTAAAGCATCGGCTGATTTAAGTACCATATCGACTCGTTTGGCTAGCATCTTAAATATATATAACGCTAAAGGTGATTTTAATTTAGCTATGTCTGAAACCAGTCATTTGGAATCAGAATGCTATACCTTTGTTGACTCACGTGAATCTGGTGGCATTATCTATGTCAATGTTCGTCAAAAAGATGGTATTTTGCCAAGTTTTTGCGATGAAGTTGAACGAGGAGGAACAGATAGAAACCTAATAGGAGAACATATTTTAAGAATTTCTGGTAGTTTGGTTAGTTATTGATTATAGAAATCTCTAAAATCCGTATTGTTTCATTTCATGTACAATAACAAGCATTGCCATGGTGAGATTTTATAAAAATCAAAGTATCTAAAATATAGTTTTTTAGAGTTCTTTGTTCTAAAATACCTATTATTGCTTAAGGTATAAATATAATATTTCGGAGGAAGAAATGAAAAGATTTGCACAAGCTTTCACAATGATAGAGTTGGTGTTTGCAATAGTTATTATAGGTATTCTTGCTGCCGTTGCGGTTCCAAAATTGGCTGCAACACGAGATGATGCAAAAATTTCTAGCTCTAGTACAACTTTAGCAGCCGTTCGTGGTGCCATAGGTGCCGAAAAACAAAAGAGAATTTTAAAGGGTGACTTTACACCTATTACTGACTTGGCGAGTACAGGTAGCTATGCCTTTAGTACTTTCAATAAAGATAACGATGGTGCAGGGGTTGCCAACGATGTGCTTCAATATCCTGTGAAAAATTGTGCTTCAGGTGAAAAAGGGTGCTGGAAACGCAACAATGCTACAAGCTATACCTATTTTTTCCCCGCCGATATAGGTACTGCAACTTTTGAATTGAAAGACAATAAACTCACCTGCAAAAGTGGTTCTTGCGATAAATTAGAGTAGAGCAATCAAACTCCTGATTCCCAAACTTTTATCTCACCAAAATATCCTAAGTTCGACTTAGGATTTGATAACATCGACTAGGGTATCTCAAAACAGCAATTCTAACCCAACCTCCAATCTCCAAATAAAAAATAGGATAAAATAAG
>DZCE01000142.1 GCA_022736375.1 Arcobacter nitrofigilis
ATTAAGAGGAATAGTGAAAAATGATAGCATTAGCATTACCTGACCCCTTATACCCAGTAAATACAGTCATTATCAGTAAACTCTCTGATTTTTACTAGGCGACCTGTACAGTATATTTGCATTTGGGATAATTACTGCATCCATAAAATTCATTTCCTTGGTTTGCGCCATTTTTGACAATACGAAGGAGAAGACTACCTCCACATTTCGGACAGGAATTTTGACTCTCTTTCTCTTTGATGATATTTTTAACATGTGAAATATGCTCTTTATGTGTTTTCAATGTGCGAGAAAGCCTGCCTGATTCTATATCTGACAAGATTTTCTTAACTTCATTTTCTGGTATGATTATGTCTGTTTTGGATTTGATATAATGGATAAGACCTCCCGCGTAGGTCACATTGTCTGGCATCTTGGTTTTGAAGGTGCTTTCACCCACAAAGACAACAACCGAAAACATTTTACTGTGATCAATTCCAAGAGCAGACTCAATGGTTTTTGTATGTTTATAGTTTTGATGTAATGGGTTTTGAAAAGTGCTAGTGTGTTTATAAATTTTCTGAGTCCAAGTCTTTCGCTTCTCATCACCAAATATCCAACCTTTCATATTTTTTGTTTCAATCACAAAAATACCAAATTCGGATACCACTATATGATCTATTTGGGTTGTACCATTTTCTGTAGGAAGTGTGACATTTTTAATAAGATGATATTTGTTTTTATCTAGTTGTATCTTCACGGCAAAATTTACTAGCATCTCACCTAGTAGTCCCTTACCGTAAGGCATTCTAAAGAAGAGAATAACCAATATTATAGGTATTAAATACCAATGCTGGGTTATCATTGAAAAAAGAGGTGATAATATAGTTGAGTAATCGATCATATTGATTTGCCTTTCGTGTGGACGAAGTAAATGCCGTATTTATCTAGTTAATATGCTTGTACCCCATATTTTAATAGTAATCTTGGCAGTATATCATCAAGATTTTGAACATCTTTATCTTGAAGTTCAATGAGATTGAATCCGTATTTATTGTAAAGATCTATTTTTTTCTTCTTTCTTTCGATATATTTGGCATCATTATCATAACCCCAATACTCGATATAAACTCTTCCTGTTGGGATATAAAAATCACAATAAACATCTTCTTCGATTGGTAGTTTTCTTTCATAGGCATGGACAATTTCGGCCATATATAACCAATTATCAATAAGCATTTCCGCTTTTGATCGCACCAAATGCCCATCCGCACTACGATGCTTGGCCTCAAATTTATCCCTAAAGCCAATCGATTCTTCACTATTTTGGGGTGATAAAGCACTTGTGCTCTCTGTGCCTTTTACATGTCCAATTGATTCGATGAAAGATTTTGAATTTAGTATTGATTCTGTCCACCTGACATATGGAATCCCTGATTTTTTGTCCTCCGACTGGATGCCCCCGAGCTTAATACCTTGTTCAGTAATAATCCAACCCTTTAAGCTTTTTTGAATCCATCCAAGTTCCGATAGTATAAAATTGATCTTATTAGCAGTAAGATCAAAATGTTTGCCCAATACTGTAGAGGTGATAGATTGCGTTTCGGATTTGTTATTATCGATATTTATACCTTCAGGCCAAGTAATATATTGACCATATTGCGAAGACTCCTTGATGGTGCCACCGATTTTTGTGCCAAGATCTGTGAGCGCCCATTTGTTAGAATCTTTTGCGATATAACCTAGCTTGGCAAGTTGTTCGAACTGTTCCTTTGATGATATTCCATTGGTTTTTGCCAATGCTGTTGTCGAAAGATACTTCATCTAAATAAACCTTATAGTTATTTAATGGCATATGATATTTTGTATTTTCTTTTATCTTGCTTTAGGGAAAATAGGGACAGGCTACTTTTTTATGCACTCTTTTCTATGGAGATTTTAAAGCAGAAGAATTAGCTGAAGATAAACTGATAGAACAGGTTTACACTATGATAGAAAAAAGCAAAATACTAAAGTTCAAATATGATGTCACTACTTCTATAGATGGCGTAGGTAAGATAGGAGGTATTGTATTACTGCACCTGTTTATAAAATATCCTCATGCCAATCAAAGACAGATAGTCTCTCTTGCAGGTCTTGATCCCATTATTAGAGAATCTGGAACATCAGTCAAAGGGCAAGCCCGCATCTCAAAGGCAGGCAATAGGCTCTATCGAGGTGTACTTTTTATGCCCGCAATGGCTTCGACGAAACATAACGCTAAAATGAAGGCTTTTTATGAAAGACTTAAAGCAAATGGAAAACATACCACACAAGCACAGATTGCCGTGATAAGAAAAATAGTTGTTGTAGCACATTCACTTTATAAAAGCGGAAAGGTTTACGATAAAGAACTCTATAAAACAACTACAGGAATACGAACAGAATAGATACTTAAATTATCTTAGTAAAAAACTGTTAGAATTATTATGTTTTTAGGGTTTTTTAAGGTGGTAACTGACCCCTATTTCTAAAAAACTAGGCGAATTGTAATAAAGTTGAAGTTGCACTCTTCAAAGTATTAAC
>DZCE01000143.1 GCA_022736375.1 Arcobacter nitrofigilis
TCTAATTGTAGTATTATTTTCTTTGAAATTAGATTTGGGTAGGTACTTAGATAGTGTCAAGATATGTAGATTTGGTTTGCTAATCTGTGCTTTTTTATTGGTAATCTTTATCTTATCTGTATTTGAGCCTATATCTCCACTCTTATTTGTAGCGTTAAAAGATATGTTATGCTCTCCATAAGGGATAGCCAACTTCTGCTCCAAAACTATACACCCACCGACCATCTCTTTTTTCTCTCTAAATGCACGAGTTTGAGATAGATATTGGACAGGTTTATCATCGATGTAAAAGCTTAGATTTTCACTTCCACCACCCTTATCACAAACCTTAACCCCAATAGTTGTCTCATCTTGCTCCACACTTCTTGAAGAGGTCAATATCTTAACTTCTGGTGGCAAACCTCCAGCCCGATTTTGAAGGATTTTATCTATATCTACAACAAAAGAGGATATATCTTCTCCATCGATAGCTTTTATGACAATATCAGGTCGATAGAAATCTTTTCTAAAACGGCTAATATCCAAAAATTCTGCCTCTTTATCACTCCCTTGATTGATATGGTATCCGATATATTTTGCTCCATCTTTAGAGGCATTGAAATAGCCTTGTGGAGTCCATATAACCCACTCATTGTCACTTCCCATAAAAAGTGAAATAGTTGGATTGAGGATTTTAGATTTGTAAATACTAACTCCAGTTTGTTTTTTTATAAAACTAGCTCTTTCTATTACTTCTTTTTTTGTCCAATTTGTAACCGTCATAACTTTATTTATAACATTTTCATCATACTCTTTTTCTAATTGTACTATTTTTTCTATCGACTTCAAATCCCACACTTTGATAGTCTGGTCACTACTTCCACTAACCAATCTATCCCCATCAAGTGCGATAGACCAAATTTCTCCAGTATGCCCAAGCAAACTTGCCACCTCATTTCCACTCTTATCATATATTTTAAGTTGCCCATTCATTCCACCACTGATGATATAGCCCTTATACCATCCATAACAGTTGTGTTTATATCCAGTGTTATCATCTTTTGTGATAGAGGTGTTTGAAGATGCGATATTTAGCACTGCATGGCTATAGCCATAATCACCACCTTTGGAGTGGGATAGCCCATCGGAGTTGATTCGTTTAAAATTTGGAAGTGGGACTTTAGTCCCGCCTTTTGCCGAACCTGAAGCATCGGTTCCGATTTCAAGAGATTTAAGATTAAATGATTTTTGAAGTTGAGTATGTTGATTTATTTGAGTCATGCCTATATTCCCCCAAGCGATATTCTCTTCATTTATCCAAACACTCTGCCCAGCCCCAACTATTTTGGTTTTAACCTCTTTACTTTTAATATCCCAAATATAGATTTCATTATTATTCCCACCTCCACTTACGGCTGTTTGATTATCCAAAAATGCTACTGCTTGAGTTCCATTGGTATGTTTATCAAAGGTAGCGATTTTACTATACCCATTTTGGCTATCATAAACATTAACATTGTATGGACTCCCACCAGTTCCAGCGATAAGAAATCTTGCATCTGGTGAATATGATAGTCCCATTGGCACTGTTTCACTTTTGATTTTGCTTTGAAGATTAAGCCTTGTATCAAAAAGAAGTATCTCATTGCCATATCCACAAGTAGCGATGGTTTTTCCATTAGTAGCGATATAGCTTAGTTTCTCATTATGAGTGTATGGTTTGCCTATCATTTTGCCTTTCGTGTCATGAAGTGCTATACGGTTATCATAACCAGCCGAGATAACATGGTTTTCATCTGTAAACTTTACGGCATAAACATGATGTGTATGAAAAGAGATGGTCATCGGAAGTAGGACTTTACTCCCGCCTTTTGCCGAAGCTAAAGCATCGGTTCCGATTTTATCAATATCCCAAATCTTGACTGTTTGATCAAAAGAACCAGAAACTAGATACTTTCCATCTGAGCTAAATGACAAATCATTTACAACATCGGTATGAGATTTAAGGATATTGAGAAGTTTACCGCTTTGATAGTCGTAGAGGCGGATTGCTCCACCTCCACTATCGACATCAGTAAAATAACCACCCACAGCCAAATATTTTTCATCGCTACTTAGAGCAATTGCAAATATCTGCCCCTTTACTCCAGCTCCGATTTGTCCTAATATCTTTCTCTTCTCTTTTCCATCTCTATCCCACACCCTTATGCTCTTATCATCACTAGCAGAGATGATATCACCACTTTTGCTGACAATAAGGTTTTTCTTTATCATTGCTGTATGTCCACCTGTATCAATGGATAGGATGGCACTATTTGCCAAAAGTAAGAAGCTAAACACTACCATCATCAAAATTATCTTTTTCATTTTTTATCTTCCTTTTTATGCGTCTAATTGTAGGGGCAATCCCTCGTGGTTGCCCATTTTTATAAATGATATTTTTTGGGTAACCACAAGGGTTACCCCTACGAGTTTTTTGTAAATCCATCAATAAATCGTAAATTTTACCTCTTGAACCATCTTATCCACTCCCTCTTCTCGCTCTCGAAACGCTTTTTTTT
>DZCE01000144.1 GCA_022736375.1 Arcobacter nitrofigilis
TAAATATTAATACATTCCACCCATATCAGGAACTGTTGGACTTGGAGCTTTTATCTCCTTAATATCGCTAATAGTTGCTTCGGTAGTTAAAAGTAAACTAGCGACACTTGTAGCATTTTGTAGTGCTACTCTCTCTACTTTAAACGGATCAATAATTCCAGCTTCGAACATATCAACATACTCGCCAGTTGCAGCATTAAATCCAAAGTTGATATTAGTATTATTCAAAACTTTATCCACAACTACTCCAGCATCAAATCCAGCATTCTCAGCTATCTGTTTCATTGGCGCTTGAATTGCTCTTATGATTATCTCTCCACCAACTTTTTCATCCCCGCTCAATTCTAGCACAACATTAGCAGCAGCTTTGATAAGTGCAGCACCACCACCAATTACAATACCCTCTTCTACTGCCGCTTTAGTGGCACTAAGAGCATCATCAACTCTATCTTTTTTCTCTTTCATCTCAGTTTCAGTAGCAGCTCCAACTTTTATAACAGCTACTCCACCACTTAATTTTGCAAGTCTTTCTTGAAGTTTTTCTTTATCATATTCGCTTGTTGTTTTAGCAATTTGTGCTTTTATCTCTCCAACTCTAGAAATAACGCTGTCTTTATCTCCTTTGCCGTCAACAATTACAGTATTGTCCTTATCTATTACAACCCTAGAAGCAGAACCAAGCTCTGCTAGTGTAGCTTTCTCAAGACTAAGTCCAAGCTCTTCTGTGATTACAGTAGCTCCAGTTAGAATTGCAATATCTTTTAGCATCTCTTTTTTACGGTCACCAAATCCTGGAGCTTTTACAGCTGAAATATTCAAAACACCTTTTAGACGATTTAGAACCAAAGTTGCTAATGCTTCACCCTCAACATCATCAGAGATAATAAGAAGTGGCTTACCAGTTTTTTGTATCTGCTCAAGTACGGGTATAAGGTCTTTTAGATTTGTGATTTTAACATCTGTTACCAAAATCATTGGATGCTCTAATTCGCATGTCATCTTTTCTGCATTAGTAACAAAATATGGAGACAAATAACCTCTATCGAACTGCATACCTTCAACTACTTCTAGGCTATCATTGATACCCTTTGCCTCTTCTACCGTGATAACGCCATCTTTACCAACTTTCTCCATTGCTTCAGCAATCAAATCACCTATTGCATGGTCTGAGTTAGCTGATATAGTAGCAACTTGGGCTATCTCTTTTTTATCTTTTACCTCTCGTGATAGTTTTTTAAGCTCTTCAATAATAGCGCTACTAGCCTTATCCATACCTCTTTTTACTTCAATAGGATTAGCTCCAGCTGTTATATTGCGTAAACCCTCTTTGAATATTGAGTGTGCTAGAATAGTTGCAGTAGTAGTACCATCTCCAGCCTCATCAGCTGTTTTACTAGCAACTTCACGAACCAGTGATGCACCCATATTCTCCAAACTATCGCTAAGCTCTATCTCGCGTGCTACACTTACACCATCTTTAGTAATATGTGGAGCACCATAGCTCTTTTGAATAAGTACATTTCTACCTCTTGGTCCCATTGTAACTTTTACAGCGTCACTAAGCTTTCTCACGCCCTCATACAATCCATTTCGTGCTTTATCTGCGAAAAATATATCTTTTGCCATTGTCTTTATCCTTTATAATTTATTGTAATAGACCTAAAATATCATCACCAGCTAGTATTAAATACTCTTTATCGCCAACAACAATCTCTGTGCCAGTATATTTAGCAAATACCACTGTATCCCCTACTTCAACTCCTTCAACTTCTGAACCAATTGATAATACTTTACCATTTAGTGGTTTTACCTTTGAGCTATCTGGAATAATTATCCCTGATAGCGTCGTATTTGACTCCTCTTCTCTCTCTATTAATACTCTATTTCCTAGTGGTTTAAATACCATAATCGACCCTTTATTTTAGCTTCTGATTTGTGACGCATAATATCCTAATGTATACAAAAAAGTCAAGTCAATATTCCAAGAATAAACTTTGCTATTGACTTTTTATAAAATTTAAACTATAATGCCGTCTCTTAAAAATTTTAAGAATTGTGGCAAGGTAGCTCAGCTGGTTAGAGCGCTGGTCTCATAAGCCGGAGGTCGAGGGTTCGAGTCCCTCTCTTGCTACCACACCCCCGTTTCAATCAATCCAACAAACATCATTGTAGCCCCTAAAATACGAGCATAAAAGTATAGTTTAATAAAACAATTGACCAAATTAATCCATGAAGAGATTATGATTGTGATTGGATAATCAATTGGTGGGCTAGCAAGCCCACCCTACGGCAAACGAACAAATATCAATTAATTAATGCATAGGGTGGGTTTGCCAACCCACCGAAATAAAACAACCAACAAATATCACCCCACCCTACTAATCCACTATTTTATACTTTTACTATATAATATTGTCAATAATTTACCCGAGGTTCAAACATATGATAGATTTAAAATATTTCCAAGCTAATTTTGATGAAGTAGCTTCAAAACTTGCCAAAAAAAAAGTAACAAACGAAACTC
>DZCE01000052.1 GCA_022736375.1 Arcobacter nitrofigilis
CCAAAAGATTCCAAACGACTATTCGTCAAGAAGATATGATAGCAAGGATTGGTGGGGATGAATTTGCACTTATTTTTCATATCTCAAAAGGGAGTGAACCGTATGAAAAGATGATAGAAAGAATCCTAGAACTCGCCAACACACCAGTACAATATGGAAAAGATACCACACTTCAAGTTTCTGCTAGTATCGGGATAAGCTTCTATTGTCAAGATAATCAAGTCTCTATCGGACAGCTTATAAACCAAGCCGATAATGCGATGTATGAAGCAAAAAGAAAAGGGAAAAATTGTTTTTGCATTTTTGAAAAATCTTTACAATGAACTTACTCATTTTCCCTTGTGTATATTGATGGACTACTGAGCTAAAACTATCTCAAAACAAGCACCATCTTTTTTATTTGAAGCGGTGATAGTCCCTTCTAATTTTTTCTCAACCAACATTTTACACATCGCAAGACCAAGTCCACTACTTCTTTTTTTGCTAGAGACAAAAGTATTAAAAATCGCATCGGTTGGGTTGATTGTGATACCACCACCATTATCAAGAAGGGTGATGAAAAGAGTATTTTCTTTATTTTCTACAGTGATTGAAAGTTTTGGATTTGGTGTTTTTCGACTTTGAAAAATATCTATCGCATTTTCAATCAAAATCATCAACACATTATCAAACCCATTTTTGTACCCCTCATAGACTATCTCCTCGCACATAATCTCTATTTCTAAATCTAGTTCGATAATTTTATCCCTGAGCATCTCTTTTATAAAAAGTATCTCCTCTTTGATATGGATTGGTTCTTTTTGGAGTGAGTTTTTATAAAAGTTATTAAAATTCCCCATCGTTGTATCCATAAAAGTTATATCTTTTCTCATCTTGTAAGCGATATCTTGCAAAAAAACATCTTGATTATTTGTTTTAAAAAGATAAGCTTCAAGGGATAAAACTTGTGAATTGATATGGGAGAGGGGTGTTTTGTATTGGTGATAAATACTTGAGAGTGTTTTGCCGATATTGGTAAAACTCGCTTGAGCAATCAAAAGGTAAAAAGACTCTTTGAGTTTTGTTTTCATCGTATCAAAAGAGTTGGACAGTTCATTGATTTCACTGATATTTGTTTGATTTTCGATAACTATCTCAAAGTCTCCTTGTGCAATATCTTTTGTGTAGAGATTGAGTTTTTCAATAGGTGTGACTAATTTTTTTGACAGTGAATTAAAGACAAAAATAGCAAAAATAATAAAAATCCAAATTGCCAATCCCCAGATAAAAATATACTTTTCAAACCCAGAACTAAAATCTTCTTCCGCAAGTAATATTCCAACAATCATAGATAAACCATATCCATCTTCAAACAAAAACTGGTTATAGAGATACTCTTTTCCCTCTATGGTAACCGTTTTGTTTTTTTGTGATTTGTCAAAAGTTTGCACGATTGGATAGATAGCAACTAGTCTTTTATCTGGATAGTTTGCAAGGGTGTATCGGATAACTTGTGAATCTTTTGTGGTATAAACTGGATTTTGAAGTGATGTTGCTATCATGGAACCATCTTTTTGTGCGATAAAAGCGACCCCATGTTTTTGAAGATTGAGTGTTTTTAAAAACTCTGAAATTTTTACTAGGCTCTGATCCGCTGAAAACACCCCGACCACTTTTCCACTTTTGTCTGTAATAGGGGCAGAGATACCTATCCCCATACTCTCATTGTTTGCATGTATGTATGGATTGTACCACGAGTTTCCACCATTTTCTATCGCATGGGTGTACCATGGTCTTATTGTGGCATTGTAGCTTTCCCCCTCTTTGATGAGCTCCCCTTTGGTATTATTTGGTGTGAGTGCATAGGTATTAAGATGCATTTTTTCTTTTGCAAGAGCATTGATAAAATATATCTTTTCATCAACTGCTGAGCGATTGACCCCTATATATTCCCCTTTTGTATTGCCATAAGAGATATAGGTCAAATAGGGATAGTTTTTGATTTGTGAGGTAAAAATTTGTTGAATTTGGATGTGATTTGCAAGGTTAAGTGAACCTATTTTTTCAAATTCACTATTAATTTGTAGCACCCTTGGAGCTTCTTGAAAAAACATCTTTAGCTGTGCGTGGATTTGCCCTCCAATCTCATCGGAGATGATTTTTTTATACTCCTCAATAGAATTTTTTTCAGAAATATGGGAAAAAAGGGAGAAAAAGAGAATAAGTAAAAGAAAAAAAATCTGGGTATAGAAAAGAAAGAATTTTCGTAAAGTTCGTGTATGTAGTGTTTTTGTCATGAATATAATCGATTTATATTAAAGTATCTCATCATTTTTATCCTCGTATAGTGTTGTATTTTATAGCATTTCTATTTAAAGGGAACTATTATAAGCTTTATATCTTTTCGTAACACAGACTTTCTCAAAGAGAGTGCAAGGACAACAGTTGGTTATTGTTCCAAAAAATTAGCTTGATATTCCCATCTTTACCACTTTTTACAACACCAAAAATACAAATTTTCAAATTGAGACTGCTTTGAGACCAGCTGAGACTGCTTTGAGACTAGCACACATTATAATTAGCGAAAATATTTTTGAAAGGAATAAAAATATGTTGCGATTTAATCATGATTTTAGTTCAAGGTTTAGGATTTTAAAAGGTGGAAAAGTTTCCTTGGTGATGTCGGCTATGTTGCTTGGGGCAATAAGTGCAGATGCTGGAACATTGACAAATGCGTCGATAGTACCAAATAGTAATGTAGTGGGCGCTAAAACAAATTATACTTTTAGTTTTACTACGGCAAGTGAAGTTACGGCAGATAATTATGTACTTTATGCTTGGTTACCAAGCAATTTTAGTTTTTCTCATACTTCTGGGACTTCTGATAATAATAATTTTGCAATACTTTGTAGTGATGTAGTAGAAAGTATCACAGTAGATGGTTTTCTTGCTACTTGTGATGCTGCTAGGTCTTGGTCTTCACCTGCTCCTACAGCTGTTCAAATAAGTTTGGATTCTGTTGTTCCAAGTGGGACAGAAGTAGTAGTAAAATTAAAAAATATCAACAATTCCACAGCAGTTGGAAGTAGTGATTTTGTTATGCTAGGAACATCTTTGCCAGGGGGTATATTAGATGGTTATTCCAGTAAAACAGTATCTTTAGTAGATGGTACGGTATTTAGTGCTACAGTAAATACTAGTTCACAAGTACTTGATATTAATTCAACTCATGGAGAGCCTGGGGCTTGGGATGATTATATCAATCTTAATAATAACTCTAGTTGTAGTATTGCTACAGGAAAACATTACTATCAAACACAAACATTTATCGCGACACAAGATGCAAATCACACAATTGATACAGCAAGTTTAAATGGTTTTTTCAATGAAGATTTAGCTATCGGTGATAATTTTATGGCGGTTTATCAAGGGGTGTTTGACCCATCAAATCCTACAGCAAATCTTGTAGGATGTAATGATGATATAGACTATGATAATAATAATTTATTTGCTAGATTTTCTACAGATTTAACAACTGGGCAAGCTTATACTATGGTATTTACCTCCTCAATGTCCCCTGAATATGTGGATACGTATTTCGCTTATTCAAATCCAGAGGGTGCTATTACTGGTAATGGAACATTTGCTGTTTCACCAGCTGTTAGCCTTGCATATTCTCTAAGTGGAACGGTTAGTGGACTTGAAAATGGTGAAACTTTGACGCTTTCAGGTGTAGGAAGTACCGATAAAGTGATAAGTGCAAATGGTAATTTTATTTTTGATACACCATTGGCAAATAGTGCAAACTACAATATTACAGCGACACTTTCAGGTACATCAAATCAATTTAGAACTTGTACTGTTTCAAATGGAAGTGGTGCGATAAATAGTGCGAATGTCAATAATATTTCGGTAAGTTGTGCAGAAGATGTCAATCAAGCTCCGACATTTAGTTATCAAAACGGTATCTCCCACATTCCTGAGAGTACAGCAATTTATCAAGCAAGTGGGTTTAAAGCATTAGATGATGGTTCTTTTATCACACTTGGAAGAACCGCTACAGGTGGATTTGATAGTTTATCTACAGAAGTTAAGTTTTTCCTCACTAAATACAAAGCGGATGGAAGCATAGATACAGCTTTTGGGACAGATGGGAAAACCGTTGTCTCTTTAGGGCAAAAGTTTATAGATTCTATAGCATTTACAACTCTGAGTGATGGAAAAATATTGGTCTCTGGGACAGAGAGAGCAAATAACAGCCACACTTCACTTAGAACTATTTTCTTAGCAAGATTTAATGCGAATGGTACAACCGATACAAGTTTTGGAACAAATGGAATCTCATATCCTACTCTAAATCCAGGTGGTATAGCACTAGGAGGAACTCAAATTACTACTGTTTCAAATCTATTGCCACTCTCTAATGGAAAAGCGATTATCACAGGACATGAGTTCATAAGCTCTAAAACTCAAGGGTTCGCTGTAACGGTAAATGGAGATGGTACGATGGATGCTTCTTTTGGTCCAGGCGGAAGATTAATAGACCAATCACAAATCCATGATGCGATTCTTGATAGTGATGGAAAACTGATTGTCGTAGGTGGTGGAGTTTATGTTAATCCTACAGACTACAGTGCAAAAATTTCAAGAATACTTACAGACGGTGCTTTTGATTCTAGTTTTGGTACAGGAGGGACAACCGTAGTAGATATACCAGAAGCACTAAATCAAGATTTTAGAACAGTCGCATTGCAGTCAGATGGTAAAATTATCGCAACAATGCATGCAAATGGACCTACAAGAGTGTATCGATTTAATACAAATGGCACAGTCGATTCTACATTTAACAATAATACTGGATATTTAGATCTTGGAAGTGCATTTAGCCCTTACAGAGTCACAGGACTTACAGTAGATGATAGTGATAATATTTTCGTAACAGGGAATATTTATGCAACTTACACTTCAAAAGTAGCAAAAATCACTCCAAACGGTACACTTGATACAACTTTTGGAACTAATGGAGTCCTAGAGTTTAATGTTTATGGTGGTGCTACTTCTAGTGAAAACAACGGCAGAGGTATGGAAGGAAGTATAGAACTTACAAAAGCAACCGATGGGAAAATGCTTATTCTTGGAAATGTAGGAAGTGGATATAGTGCTAACAGTGGTATATTTTCTACAGATCAAAATATCTACATTGGAAAAATAGATAGCGATGGTGTATTTGATAGAGATTTTGGAGCACCTGTAAATTCACTTGGAAATACAGCACTATTTAAAGAGGGTGAGAGTGCTATATCTTTAGCTCCTGATGCTACTTTGGTAGATAAAGATTTAAGGGATACAAACTATGGTGGTGTAGTAGTTTCTTTATCTCGTCAAGGTGGAGCAAATGCAAATGATATCTTTGGAGCAACTGGAAATCTCACACTTCAAAATGGTGATGTAAATGTATCAGCTACAAAAATAGGGACATTTACAAATACAGATGGAAATCTTACTCTCACTTTTAATAGTAGTGCAAATCAAACGGCTGTAAATGAAGCTCTTAAATCTATCACTTATGAAAACAATGCGACAGTATTACCATCAAGTGTAGTGATAGCTTGGAGTGTAACTGATAATAACGGTGGTTCTCAAGGAAGTGGTGGAGTATTAATCGGTGAGGGAAATACAACAGTAAATATCCAAAGAACACCAAAAGTAAGTGGAGCAGGTGGGATAGTTACGGAAGATGGGTCAATTACATTTAATTTAAATAATTTTGGTACTTATTCACCACTTGGAAGTGAAACAAGTTTCAGTTATATAAAAATAATTTCTCTACCTACAAATGGGGTGTTAAAGAATGATGGTAGCGAAGTAAGTGTAGGAGATACTATTTATTCTTCAGATATCGAAGATAGCTACCTTACTTTCACTCCAAATGCAAATGTTTATGGAAGTGGAGCAGGAAACTTTACTTTTCAAGTGGGTGTAAATAGTTCTCAGACGGGTTGGCAAACAGTATGGAGTCAAACTTATACAATGGATCTTAATGTAAGTGGTATCAATGATACACCAACATTTAAAGTAAGCGAAGGTTCAAGCTATATAGAATTACCAAATTTTAGTATAGATGACTATGCAAGAGAAAGTATGAAAGTGTTATCAAATGGGAAAATTTTAGTTGCTGGCAAAAGCCCTGATAGTATTTCTAAACAACAATTTGATATTAGAAGATACAATGCAGACTGGACTCTTGATAGTTCATTTGGGACAAACGGTATAGCTACTTTTGATATGGGGACAAGCAGTGATGATTACCCTACAAATATGACAGTTGATAGTAGTGGCAATATTTATCTGACAGGTATGGCAAGAGGAAGTAGTAGAGATTTTGCGATTGTTAAGCTAGATAGCAATGGTGCTTTAGTGAGCACATTTGGAGATAGTGGTAAAAAAATACTTGATTTAGGAAATAGTAGTAACGACTATGCACGCAAGATTATGGTTTTAGATAGTGGTGAAATTATAGCTATAGGATACGATAGTACTCCAGATCAAGCAGTACTTGTGAAACTATCTGCTTCAGGAGAGTTGGTTAATACGTTTGGTACAAATGGAATCTTGTATATCGCAAAAGTTGGTGTAAATGATTATGATAGCTTTAACAGTGCCACATTATGGACTATTGACGGAGAGCAAAAAATACTTCTTAGCGTTCCAGAGGTAGATAATACAAATTTAAATAGACTTATGGTGCTAAATACAGATGGAACACCTTATGCGACTTTCGCAACAAATGGAATATTTTCACAAAGTGATCAATATTTCTATAGCTTTTTGCCATTGAATGATGGCAATATGCTTGTAGGTGGATATGATGGAAATCAAGAAGTTAGTAAAATATTTAAACTTACACCGACAGGAACACTAGAAACTTTAGTAGAGTTTAGTTTTGAGTCAAGAATCAATGAAATAAAAAAAGATAGCGAAGGAAATTTTTATGCTGTAGCTGATTCTAATGGTAATGGTGCATTAGTTGCCAAATTTTCAAGTAATGGTGTTTTAGATGCAAGCTTTGGTACAAATGGAATCAAAACTTTTACAATTCCAAATGCAAATGAATCTTCATCTAATAGCATAGAATTTGATATAAATGGTAATCTGCTTGTGTACACAACATCTTATGTCGGCAATAATGAGGATACCTTAAGTGCTATTGCTATTTTAGATAAAACAACTGGTGAACTTAAAACTATCGGAGGAGAATCTTCATTAGGACAAACTATCACTCACAATCGTGCAACTCCAATAGTGCTTGATAGCGATGCAACTATCAAAGATGCGGAACTTGATGCTATAAGCTATAACGGTGCGATTATCACACTTGCACGAGATGGTGGGGCGAACCCTCAAGATATCTTTAGTTTTACAGATGCTATAACTGTAAGTGGAAATACACTTATTTTAGGGGCTACTTCTGTGGGAACATTTAGCTTAAACGATGGAAATATGACTATCACTTTTAATGATGTCAATACAACAGTAGTTAATACAACTTTACGAAATATCACATATCACAATAGTGGCAGTGAGGATGAAAATGTCACTATCGCTTGGAATTTCAGCGATGGAAATGGAGCAACTGATGGTGGACAAGGAAGTGGTGGAGCGAAAATCACTATGGGTATGACAAAAGCAGTTGTAAGTGGGATTTATGTATCTGCTTCTGCAAATAGTGTAAGTCTCTCTGTACCATACAAAACGGGTACGACAGAGGTTTCTATCATCTCTCCAACTGGTACAAATATCACAGGTGCTACTAATAACCCATCGCCAACAGGTGTCACAAGAGGGGTGACTCTTCCACTTGGAAGTTTTGCATTTAATGTGGGTGGTTTGACAAATGGACAAACAGTGACTATGTCTATGATAGTCGATAAAGCTATCGGTTCATATGCTTACTATAAGAAAAATAACCTCACAAATAGATGGGTTAATATCACAAAATCTGTAACATTCTTAACTGGTGCCGATGCTGGCAAAGTAAAAATTGATTTTGACCTCAAAGATGGTGGAGCATTTGATAGTGATGGTGTAGCAAATGGTACTATTGTAGATCCAGGTGGAATCGCTTCAAATACACTCACACCGTATCTAGTTGAGGGGACGACTCTTGTAGGGGATGCAAGTTTTGTAGATGATAGCAATAACAATAACTTTAGTGGAACTATAGCTTATAGTATAAGTGGTGGAGCCGATGCAGATAAATTCACTATCAATAGTACAACTGGAGCATTGAGTTTCAAAACTGCACCTAGTTTCACGAACCCTACAGATTTAGGTGATATTGCAGGAAACAATACTTACGCTGTAGAGGTAAGTGTAGCAGGAAGTACAAGCGGACGAGAAAGTAGAGCTATTACGGTAAGTGTTTTAAGTGCAACAGGAAGCAACACACCAAAAGCAATAGCACCTGCAATTTCAAGTGACAATATCACGATAGGGAAAGGAAGTGTTAATGGTTCAACAAAAATCACCTACACACCAGCAAGTGGAAATACTATCAAGTATATTTTTTCAGCGGATGAGATAGCTATCCCATCTTACGATGCCTCACTACCAAATGGAGCTACAACTTATACAAGTGGGTCAAATATAGAGGGTGCGAGATCAGATAGATATCTTACTGTATATGAAATCGATGAAAATGGAAATATCGTAGGATATTATCAAGAAAAAATCACAAAAGATGTGATTTTTGGAGAGGAGATAATTCCAAATAATCTTTCATTTGTAACTCCAATTCCAGATAAAGTACTAGATATCGCTTCAAGTTCAAGTTTTAGAATTGATTTGAGAGATTATATTGAAAATGCTGTAAATACGAATGTTACAACATATAGTTTCGAAAGAGTGCAATCGACAGAATCAATAGCTTGGCTTTCAATGGATTCTGTAGGGGTATTGAGTACAAGTGGAACTGTGCCAGTTGGAGTCTATTATATCAAAGTGATAGCAACTTCTGGAGAAGATACTTTAGCTGGATATTTCACGATTCGAGCAAAAGATTTGACTACAAGTCTAGCAACATATATCACCAAACCAACTGGAGCTATCAATACTACAGGAACGGAAAGTGGAAAAACTTTTGCAGAAACCACACTGAACAATACAGATGCAAAAGTGTATGCAGATGGAAGTGCAAGTCATATGATTACAGGGATTTCTGAAGCGACTTCAGAGCTTCCAGATTCAACAGTTGTGGTGAGTGATGCTGGAGATGTCACAACATCAACGACGACCATAAATACAACAGGGGATATCGTAGATATAAAAGTTGAAGGGAAAATAAGTGGAGATGATAAAGCTATCCATACACTTAAAGTTGGTAATAAAGAAACTGTAGCAAAATCGAAAATTATAGGGACAACAACAACTATCAAAGAGGATAGAACAGTCGAAACAAAAGCAACAGTAAGTGGGAATGAAGCAAAAGCAACGGCACTTCCAGATGGGACAGCGACACATATCATCACAGTAGGGGGATTTGAATCAAAAGCAACTATCGAGATAGCAGGAGCTCAAACGGTGATAGATACGACAGGGATAACTACAAGTGTAGATGAAAATCAAACAATTGATGGAAATGCTATCACAGTAAAATCTATAGTCAAAACTGATACATTAGGTGAGTCACAAACTTGGTTTGAAGATAGTAACGGTGTACAACTAGAAAGAACAGTAAGTGCTCATACACCACTAGAGAGTGGAGCGACAGTCAATGTAAGTAAAGACACTAACGGAAAATTACAGTTCAAAATCAAAACAAAAGTCACTAGAGACTTAACAATAGAATAAGGGGAAAAGTATGATAAAAAGAATACTACAAATAGGATTTTTAGGGAGTTTGCTCCTCTTTAGTGGTTGCGGGAGTAGTGATGTTACTGGAAATAGTGACAATACGGAAGTAGTTCAAACTGGAGATATTTATACTTTATCAAGTGGAGATACTATCAGGGAAAATGATGATAATACAACAATACAAATCACTCACACAATCGAAACAGGGGTAAAAACTGTAGAGGTTCTTAGTGGAAGTATCACTATCATAAAAGGAAATTATTAATGAAAAAGTTATTATTACTGAGTAGCATCGTAGCAACATCTCTTTGTGCAGACCCAAAACCATTTTTGGGTGCGAATCTTACTTATACTGGTGGGGAAGCGATAGCGAGTTATCAAGAAACAAATGTGGAAAGAACCAAAGGATATGAGATAAAGATGGGTATCGAGGATGATATCTATCGAGTTTATATGGATTTTGGAAAAGTAGAGTGGAATAACTCAACCGCAAGAACAAACCTACTAGCAGGGGAACTTACCTTTCCTATGGGAAATCCACTTGGGACAAAACGAGATATGAAACTTTATATGGGACTTCATTATGGAATCGTAAATTTTGAAACAGATTTGACTGGGAATGACAGAGATATGGGTGAGATGTATGGGATGCAGTTTGGTATCCTTTCCCCTTGCCTTTTGGATGAGAGAGGTACTGTTGAATTTGGTTTTAGAAATTCAAAAACAAATATCACAACCCAAACCTCTACTTACACACATGAACTAAGCTCTTTAAACTCTTTGTATCTAGGGTTTAATTATAGTTTTTAATCCTTAAGATATTTCAAAGCCACGAAAAAGTTCGTGGTTTCGATAAACAATCCAATTTCATATCTTTTCGTAACAGAGACTTTCTAAAAGAGAGTGCAAGCTCAAAAGTCGGTTATTTTTCCAAAAAATCAGCCTGATATTTCAATCTTTACCCCATCTTGTAACACCAAAAACACAAATTTTCAAATTGAGACCATTTTGAGACCAGTTGAGACTATTTTAGGAGTAAAATTTTGTATCATAAGGGAAATATTTTTAAGTTTTTAATATTTGAAAACTCTAAATAAGGAGGTGAGAGATGAAAATTTTAATTGTTGATGATAGCTCTACTATGAGGAGAGTTATTATGGGGTCACTTACAAAACTTCATTATAATAAAGAAGATTTTGATGAAGCTAGTGATGGGATAGAAGCTTGGCAATTACTTACTCAAAATGAGTATAACCTTATCCTTACAGATTGGAATATGCCAAATCTTTGTGGATATGAATTGGTTAAAAAAATCAGGCATGATGAAAATAAAAATCGCAATACCCCTATCATTATGATAACAACAGAAGGAAATCAAAATGAAGTGATAAAAGCACTTAAAATTGGTGTTTCTAACTACATAGTCAAACCATTAAAACATGAGCAACTCGCTCAAAAAGTGCTGCAGTTACTATTATGAAAAATATAAAAGATACATCAATTGTCGTTTCAAAAGAGGAGTTAACAGAGCTCTTTTTGGCAAAGAGGATAGAAGAAACTCATTATGGTTGGGTCTTTGACAACAAAAGGGTAGATATCCTTGCCTTACACCCTAAAGATATAAAATATATAGAACATCTTCACAAATCAGATGCCTATAAAATTGTCTATAAAGATTAAACATAGAATAAAAAAGGGTATTGTAAAAGAATATTTGATACTATAAAAATTATTACTGTGTGGAGAAGAAAATATGTTATCAAGTATCAAATCACTTATCTTATCGTTATTACTGCTGACAACAACACTCTTTGGGAATGAAACTCTTTTCACTCAAAAAGAGAAAGAGTGGATAAAAAACAATCCAAAAGTTACTATTGTGATGCTTAATGATTACCTTCCGTTCTCTTTTGTAGAAAATGGAGTGCATAGAGGATTTAGTTTGGAGGTATTAAATG
>DZCE01000145.1 GCA_022736375.1 Arcobacter nitrofigilis
TAAAAGGAAAGTGTTTATTATCATCTATAAAGACTTTATAAACTCGTTCATATCGGCATCATACTCTTCTTGACTCAAAAGTATAGCTTCGCCGTTTTTTACCTCTTTCACTGCTTGAACAACTCTTTTTTTTGCTTCATCTTTTGAGATTGCAGGATAACCGTCGTTTAAAGATAATTTTACAAATTTTACAAAATCACTAAGCAAACTCTCTGTATCATCACCATATTCGGAGAATATAAAATTTTCAATATCAGGGTTATTAATTTGTATGGTTTGCATATGTAACCTCCCATTCACTTTTCAAAATTATAGCACTATTTAGTTTGACAAGTACTTCTCTATGACCTTATGAACTCCACACGTTCTTTGGAACCGATGCCTTGGCTTCGGGAGAGAGGTCTTGAAAACTGCAACTCTCTAGCGTACTCATAGCGAAGGCAGAGCCATCGCTTCCGAAAAGATGCTTGGCATGTGGAAATAATAACGCCCGTCATATTTTTATTTCTAAAGAACAACTAAAATAGTATGTTAGGGGCAGTAAAGGAGATGAGAGGATTGCTATTTCATAAAAATACAAGAATAAACCCGACTAGGCTAAATCATGCATAATAGAAAGTATTTTTTCTTCTATATTCTCGCACATCTCAACTATAAAATCAAGTTTTGCTAGTATTGATTTATCAGACATAGACAACTTCATCCATTATATATTTGTTAGCCCATCTTCGATACTTTCTTCAAACTCTTTTACCGTTCTCAAAGACTCTGCACGCACTTTGAATGAAGCTGCTTTAATCTGCTGCTTTAATTGCTCTTTCTCTACTACACTTTTATAATGTATTACGGATTTTTTAATCAAATCACTTTTTGTAGTATTGAGATTTTTCACCATAGCATTTAACATTTCATAGAAGTTATCATCAGATCTCAAGGTTATTGTATGCATAAAAATCCTTTTTTATTAATTGTACCAAGCTTGCACCGGAAGTCGGCTTAAGCTTTTACTAATCTTGGAGTGAAGAGCATTCTGTTCCGGCGGTACACATAAACTTTCCATCAGCCGGAGTATATGTGAAGGTGTTTGTACTTGTTCCGACTTTGAATGTATACACGGTATCGCTAGTAATTGCCCAGTGACCCGAAGTGGTTCCCGCTTTGATACCGTACATCAGAAGCGTTCGTGTTCCATCGCCGGTGAATAGAGTAGTGGACGCAGAACTAGGACTTAGCTTAGGTATAAAGCTACTAATACCTTTAATGAGTTGAGATTGTCTTTCTGTGACTATAGCAGAGCGGATAGTCGCAACATCGGCACGCCCTTTTGTTATCTCGGCATCGGTACGTGTTGCTGCAAATTTAGGGACAGCAATTGCTGCTAAAATACCTAGTACAACTATAACGAATACAAGTTCTATCATAGTAAACGCTTTTTTAAAATTTTTCATACTTAATCCCTTCTTAAATTCACTTCAAATAATTATGGTGTTATTATAGCACCTACAAGCGGTATATTATAAGATGTTAGTGCAATAGCATTTTGTACTTTAGAACACAAATTATCCGAAGAACCACTAGAAACAGCACTAACACTTAAATTTTCATAAACAGAAATTGTCGTAATTAATATCGTAATGCAATCCACATCATTCACTTTTATTATAGCTGTTTTACTTCCCACTGTTGCTTCTCCATTATTTACCAAAGCTTTTAGTGCCGAAGACATACTAGAAAAATCTGATAATACTTCACCTTTGGAAACAACATAACTTGATATATCTGAAACTACTACGCCAACCTTCATCGTAATTTCTGAAGCTTTTGCATCATCCCTTGTCGCTGCCAACTTAGGCAAAGCTACGGCAGATAATATGCCCAAAATTAGAATCACAAAAACAAGCTCAATCATTGTGAAGCCTTGCTTAATTTTTTTCATACACTCTCCTTACTATAAGGCAAAAAATTATTTTTACATTACAGCATAATAACACAAATTTCCAGTTTGAAGAAAGAAAAAAAGAAAGAAAGAAAAAGAAAGGAGTATAGAATATTACCTGCTTCTCACTAAAAGCGTGAGAAGCAGGTAAAAAAGAATTAGTAAGTTACACCAGTACCTTTAAAGTTATGCGTTTTGTCAGCTGAAGCTGCTGCAAGTGTGCCTGCATTTGTAGCCATCTCACCAGCACGAACACAATATGTATCAGTCTTACTTGTACCACCTAATGATATTGCCAAAGTGCCTGCTGTAGCATCAATTGTACTTGTAAAGCAATTATCTTTTGTTAAATCAACATTAGTATCCGTAGCAGACATAGTACCTTTTGCAGTATATGCAGAACCTAAATCTGCAACATAAGTAGCAATATTTGAAGCTGCCTTCGAAGCTTTTGCATCATCACGCGTAGCAGAAAGTTTTGGAACAGCAACCGCCGCCAAAATACCTAAAATAACGATAACGAAGATCAATTCGATCATTGTAAAACCAGCTC
>DZCE01000146.1 GCA_022736375.1 Arcobacter nitrofigilis
ATGCAAGTATTGCAGCCGTTCAAGTTATTTCATTAGGCACAGGAGCTGGGGCAACTAATAATACCATTAGAAATTGTAATATTTCTACAGGTGTATCTACTACAGCTTACGGTATATCGGTTGGAGGTAGTACAGTAGGTACTGCAGCCGACGACAATGACAATACAAATCTAATTAATAATGCCATTACTGTAGCCCCATTCGGTATATATGCTTACGCAACTGCAACTGGAATTTTGAATGGACTTGTTGTAACAGGTAACTCAGTAACTGTAAGTAGTACTACTGCAGCTGCTGTAGGAATCAGGCTTGGTCAAGCCACTGGTGCACAGGTTGATGATAATATTATCGATATTCAATCTTCTGTAGCATCGTCTCCTGTTGGTATCGCTCTCGAAGTAGGTTTTGTTAGCTCTACCCTAAATGCGAATAAAATTACTAGAGTAACTACATCAAGTACTGGAGGTTATGGGGGTAGAGGAATAACAATAGGTACTGGAACAGCATCAAGCGCACTTACATTATCCAATAATGTTATTTATGGAGTTAATGGAAGTAATTATACTGCTTTTGGAAATTCATCCTCAATGGGTATTGGCATTGGCGTTTCTGGTTCTACCACAACAATATCTACAACTACAGGAGGAGTAAATTTATATTTTAATTCTATATATCTTTCAGGTGATTATAGCTATGGTAGTGCTTGTATCACAGCAGCTCTATACGTAGGTTCAGGAGCTTCAGCACTTGATATCCGCAATAATATTTTTAGTAACGAATTAAATAATACTTCAAATAGTAGCGCAAAAGCTTATGGCGTGTATAGTGCTGCAAGTGCAGTTGCATTTTCAACTATTAACTATAATGATTATTATAGATCAGGTTCTCAAACCGCTGTAGGTTATTTAAGTTCTGCACGAGCTGAAATAGACGATTGGCGTACTGCGACCTCTCAAGATGTAAACTCTATAAGCGCAAGTCCAGCATTTGCATCTACTTCTAATTTACACCCAACTAGCTCAGTAGTTAATAATGCAGGGGTTGCAATTGGTAGTATCACAACCGACTTTGAAGGTGCTGCACGCGGTACAGTGCCAGATATGGGTGCATATATTATCTCATCAACCCCAGCCGTCACAACAACCGCTGCAACTTTGATTAAAGGAAAAGCCGCTACCTTGAATGGTACTATAAATCCAGAAAATGAAGGCAGCTATACCATGAGTTTTGAATATGGTTCCACTATTTCTTACGGTAGCTCCATTGCTTGGCCATCTCCTTCTGCCTCAGGCAGTAGTCTTATCAATGGCTTCATTGAAGTTACAGGATTGACTCCTAACACGCTTTATCATTTTAGAACAAAAGCCGTTGGCGCAAATAGCACCATTTATGGTACCGATCAAACCTTTACCACCTATGCTTGGCCAACACAATCTACCAATAACTTTACCTTTAGTGAAAATGGAGATCAGCTTACCATTTCATGGACCAATGGTGACGGCGATGGACGTTTAATAAAAGTAAATAACCAAAACTCGTTTACCCCACCTACCGACCGCACCGACTATGCTGCTACATGTAATACAACATGGCAAAATACCGGAGAACAAAATGTATATGATGCCACAGGTACTTCTGTTACCATAACTTTAGCTACAGGTTTAACTGCCGCAAATATTTGGGTAGTCCTATGCGAATATAAAATCTATACCGAAGCTAAAGCCCCTGTTAAAATATACCATAATGGTAAGGTTCAAGATGTCAATGGTAATGGAGGATCTTTACCCGTTGAACTTATCAGCTTTAATGCTAAGGCTGAAGATAAGAGCGTTCGATTGGATTGGATCACGGCATCTGAAATCAACAATAGCCATTATATGATCGAAAAATCATCTGATGGAAAACTCTTCGAACGAATTGGCATCGTTGACGGTAAAGGCACTACTTCTCTTATTTCAACCTACACCTTTAACGATACCAAACCTTTTACTGGAATCAACTACTATCGATTAGTTCAATACGATTACGACGGCCATTATAATCTATTAGGTCCTGTTTTCGTAGAGTTTAAAACTGATCCTATAGTCATTTCTAAAACCTATTTCAATAACGAAAACCTCTTCGCTAGTATTTATGCTACTGAATCTACTGATCTCGTTATCGAATTGGTGGATGTGAATGGTAAAGTTATCGAACGCACGTCTTATAGCTGTCTTGATGGGATGAATCACATCAGCATTCCAACTCATGATTTGGCAACAGGAAACTACTTACTCAAAGTTAGTTCCACCTATTTCACTAAAGTAATAAAGGTGCTCAAATAAACACGCACTTCATACCTAAAAAAGGCTGCCTAAATATAGGCAGCCTTTTTTTTTGAGTCTGTACAAATTTTACATTATACACTGTAATACTGACACTTACAAACCGAGACCGTTGCAAAATTATCTAAAATATAAGATTTTAAC
>DZCE01000010.1:0-5726 GCA_022736375.1 Arcobacter nitrofigilis
TGCATAAATATCTAAAAGAGATAGCAAAAGAAAAAGCATTAGAAGAGAAAAAACCTAGATATAAGTCACAATAAATGCGATTAGCCCTTGCATACCGTCCAAAATCACTTGATGAGATATATGGTCAAGAGATTTTAGAGCAGGGTACTCCTCTGAGGAAGATGATATCTAATGGACGGATACCACATATGTTTTTTTATGGGCCAGCTGGATGTGGTAAGACCTCACTTTCTAGACTAATAGCTATCGAAATAGACGCTACATATTATGAACTAAACGCAACTACGCTAAAGATAGAAGAGATACGCTCCATATTCAAAACACATCTCAATTCACTACAAAAGCCTCTGATTTTCATAGATGAAGTCCACAGGCTTAGCAAGACTCAGCAAGAAGTTCTCTTGCCGTATATGGAGTCATACGCTGGGATTATTATAGGAGCTAGCACTGAAAATCCATACTATACATTAACCTCTGGGATTCGTTCTCGCTCATATCTATTTGAACTGCATTTGCTAAAAAATAGTGATATGCGTCAAATGGCAATAGATATTTGCACAAAAGAGCAGATAGAGATAGATGACACTGCACTATCATATCTAGTAGATAGTAGTGGTGGCGATGCTAGGGCTATGCTAAATCTACTTGAGGGTGCGATGGATGAGAAAAAAGTGGACTATAAAACGCTAAAATTTCTCCGTCCATTTGCCGTTCAAAGCGGAAGTAGTGAAGCGACAACCCACTATGACCTAAGCTCTGCAATGATAAAAAGCATAAGAGGTAGCGATATAGATGCTAGTATTTACTATCTAGCTAGGCTTATTGAGGGTGGAGAGAGTGCTTCGTTTATAGCTAGACGACTAGCCATACTAGCCAGCGAAGATATAGGCAACGCCAATCCAAATGCCATCACAATTGCCAGTAGTGCCATGAATATAGTGGAACATATTGGCTATCCAGAGGCACGGATTACACTCTCACAGCTAGTAATATATCTAGCCTCATCACCCAAGTCAAACAGTAGCTACATGGCTATCAATGATGCCCTGCAAAGTGTGCGGGATGGTAACATAATGGAGATTCCAACTCCAATAAAACCAAACAATCCAAGCTATCTCTATCCACATAGCTTTGGCGGATGGGTGGAGCAAAAATATCTAACTAAAAGTATGAAATTTTATATTAGTTCAAAAGTTGGATTTGAAAAAACATTAGATGAGTGGCATACAAAAATTACAAATCATAAAAAATAAAAACATATACTTTTTTTGAATTATTCACATTTCGTACACTTTTTTTTGATACAATTTCTTAATAAAATTGAAAGGGTTATACTATGAAAAATAAGTTAAGATTTATTTCTATTGTTGCAGGTTTATCAGTCGTTACAATGACTGGATGTGCTCCTCAAGCAGGCTATGCAATGAATAACGGCAATAGTGCAATAGGTCAAAATACAATAAATAATGCTATAATAGGTGCGACAACAGCTGCTACGACCAACCTATTAACAGGAGGTGACAGTCGTGATATTCTCAAGAATGCAGCTGTGGGTGCGGCGGTAGGTGTTGTAGGTGGCGTGGTTGCTGGACAACTAACACAACCATATAACCAACAATACAATCAACCATACTATCAACAATAATTAAAAGGATAAAAAATGAAAACAACTTTAAAAACTTCACTTGTAGCTTCATCTCTAGCAGTATTAATGTTAGGTGGATGTGTAAATCAAGGCTTAGTAGCAGAACAAGATCAATACAATAGAACTAAAATAGGTGCAATCGGTGGTGCATTAGCAGGAGCCGTCATAGGAGCATCTACTGGTAATCATTCAGGAAAAAGAGCATTAATCGGTGCAGCTCTTGGTGGTCTTGGTGGTGCAGCTATTGGATATAGCCTTGATGCACAAGCAAACGCTGTTGCAAAAGCATTGGGTACTGGTGTTAGCAATGACCCACTAGCCGCTCTTGATCCAAACAGAGACATAATCGTAACAAAAACACCACAATATGTTCAAATTACTTTTAGGGATAATATGATGTTTGCAGTTAATTCATCAACACCACAACATTCAGCAGCCAACAAAATAGCAAAAGTAGGACAAGTACTTCAAAAATACCCTAGTACAATAGTTCAAGTAGCAGGATTTACCGACAATAGTGGATCATACCAATACAATCAAGGACTTTCTGACAGAAGAGCTGCGAATGTAGCGAGTGTATTTGCTAATTCTGGGGCTAACAATGTAGGTTCCGTTGGTTGTTCGTACAATGCTCCAATAGCTCCCAATACAACAGCACAAAACAAATCATTAAATAGAAGAGTTGAGGTATATTTGTATCCAAATGCACAATCTCAAATCAACCCTTGCCAACAATAAAGAGTAGCTATGCCACAAATAAGGTTGGCATAGATTATCATGATTAGCGTTGCTACTTACAACATACACAAAGCTCATTCTGCATTACATGGATGTCGCATAAGTGCCTTGAAAGATGCTATGATTGAAATCAATGCTGATATAATTTGCCTACAAGAAGTACAAGAGATAAACACAAAACGACATACTATTTCCATAGAAGAACATGGAGAACTGCAAACCGTTGCCCTAAAAGGTGACTTGTATCCATATATGGCTTACGGTGCAAATGCGATATACAAACATGGCAATCATGGCAATGCAATATTGTCAAAATACCCGATCCAAATTTGGCAAAACATAGATGTTTCGACTCATAAATTTGAGCAACGAGGGATATTGCACGCCGTTTTAGAACACCCAAAATATGGCAAAATAGATGTAATTTGTGTGCATTTTGGACTATTCAAAGGCAGTAGAAACAGACAAGCAAATGCCCTTATAGAGCATGTAAGACAATCTGTATTGGACAATAGTCCGTTAATCATCGCTGGCGATTTTAATGACTGGAATCTACATGTACACCACGCCTTGAGTCATAAACTAGCATTAAAAGATGTAATAGAAAGCACGAAGAATGCTACACTTAGCAACGTATACTCTAAAAGAGCCAAACTAGGTCGTACATTTCCTAGTTTGGCTCCTTGGTTTAAATTAGATAGACTATATGTGCGTGGATTTGAAATCAATGAAGCACATGTAAAATCTGGACAAGTATGGCAGAAGCGTTCTGATCATATGCCTATACAGGCTACTTTGAAAATATAATAAAACGATATTACAATTAATGCCATAGGAGTTGTATAAAATGTCTTTAACCATTTTTATGAGTGTCATATACTATTCCATAGTTGCATATATATTATATCGTGTCATGCTGCGTCCATATAGGGAGCCTGCCTCCAGATTGTCATGGATTGTCATAGTCATTGCACTACCAGTGGTTGGCATCTTGCTATATTTTATGTTTGGAGAGACAAGCATAGGATTTTTGCGAGAAAAAAAGATGCGATTACTTAAGAAAAAAATATTAAAAAGTAAATCCAAAGTTGTTTCCACCGATTTCACAGCGAAAGATATCTCACCCACATACAAACATATATTTCAGCTTGCTCACTCTATCAATAATTTTACGCCAAAGAATGATAATAGTTATCTGCTCATGGAAGACTCTGATGCTTTTATAGAGATCTTAATACAAGATATCATGCAAGCAAAATATCAAATTCATATACTTTTTTATATATGGCTAGAAGACCACAGTGGTAAAAAAGTTGCCAATGCACTTATAGATGCTAGCCAAAGAGGCGTAAAGTGTAGAGTGCTTGTAGATTCACTTGGCTCTAGAAATTTTATCAACTCTAGCACTTGGAAGCAAATGAGTCAAGCAAATATAGAGATTGCTTCTTCACTTTCTATTGGTAATCCAATATTGAGGGTTATACTAGGCAGAATCGATTTAAGAAATCATAGAAAGATAGTAACGATAGATAACACAATCACTTATAGTGGAAGTCAAAATTGTGCTGATAAATTTTTCAATGCAAAGGCACAATGGGTTGATATTATGGTACGATTTAAAGGCTCTTTGGCTCTACAAAATCAAGCACTATTTTTAGAAGATTGGCTAGAAGCGACTAATCACACAGTTGCATTATATCATGAAGACCAACCAGCTCTAATTGCCGTACAAAATAGTTCACTAGACAATGCAGCGCAGGTAGTTGGTACTGGTCCAACTGAAAGATATGGGGCAATGTCTGATATATTTCAAGGTATTATCGCTACAGCAAGAAAAACCCTTATCATTACAACACCATATTTTGTTCCAAATGAGCCAGTACTAAATGCCATATGTGGAGCGGCACGCATGGGAGTAAAAGTGAAGCTAGTCCTACCACAAAAGAATGATTCTTGGTTTGTAAGTTCTACAAGCAGAAGCTACTATGCGCAAATGTTAGCTGCTGGTGTTGAGATATATGAATACAAGCTAGGGCTGCTTCACTCAAAAATCATTATAATAGATGACGAACTATCTATGATAGGCTCAGCCAATCTGGATAGAAGAAGTTTTGAATTGAACTATGAAAACAATATCATTGTACATAATATTTCATTTGCCAAAACACTCCATGCAAGAGTTGGGCAGTATATTTTAGATTCACATAAGGTCTCAAAAACTATCGTGGAGGGCTGGTCAAAACCAAAAATCTTATGGCACAATTTAAATGCAACCCTAAGTCCACTACTTTAAAACCATATTAAATACTCTTTTGGATAAAATGATTTGATTATTTTACGAGGGAGAGCAATGAAATATTTTATTAGTTCATTTATTATTACACTTATAGGTCTAGTGGTAGCATATTATCTTGGTGGTATTGCTGCTATGTACACTACTTTGCTTCTTATTGTGCTTGAGATTTCACTATCATTTGACAATGCTGTTGTAAATGCAAAAGTTTTGGTAAATATGGATCCTATTTGGCAAAAAAGATTTATACTATTTGGTATACCTATAGCTGTATTTGGCATGAGACTTGTATTCCCACTTGCTATTGTGGCTATCACAACAGGCATGGGAATGATGGAGACTTTGCAAGTAGCTATGAATGATCCAAAAACATACGAAACAGCTCTAAAATCAGCCGAACATAGCATATTTGCCTTTGGTGGTGCATTCTTGCTTATGGTCTTTTTGGGTTTCTTTTTTGATGAAAAAGAGATATCGTGGATAAAATGGCTTGAGAAGTCATCACTAGTTCAAAAAGCATCTATTATGTCAAATATTGAACTCTCTATTGCTATCATTGTGGGTATTGTTATAGGGCATATGACTGATAGTTTTGATGTGCTACTAGCATATACTTATGGTGTGCTGCTTCATGCACTTTTGGGCATGGTAGATGATGCCTTTTCTACTGAAACGGTTAAAAATGGACTTGCTGGATTTATATATCTAGAAGTTCTTGATGCTAGCTTTAGTTTTGATGGCGTTATAGGTGCATTTGCTCTAAGTAGTAATATATTTATCATTATGATAGGACTTGGTGTGGGGGCTATGTTTGTACGGAGTATTACTCTGTATTTTGTGGAGCATAAGACTCTGTCACAGTTTAGATATCTAGAACATGGAGCTCATTATGCCATCGGTATACTAGCTATTATTATGCTACTAAAAATAAATATTCACATTAGTGAACTTATTACTGGCACAATCGGAATAGGACTTATAGCCCTAGCCTTTGCACACTCCATCATGGAGAACAAAAAAGAGAAATCCATCTAGCCATTTGGTGGGTTA
>DZCE01000010.1:5826-39349 GCA_022736375.1 Arcobacter nitrofigilis
CTAGCCATTTGGTGGGTTATCAAACCCACCCTACATAATCACAGCAATTTTATTTTCCAATCTCCCTAACTGTCTCTTTTGTTGCATCAAATGCATTACCTGCATCTTGTTTTACACCTCTTACTGTACCCGTGCATCCGCTTACAACAACTCCTATTATAAACATAGAAGATATAAGCATAATTATCTTTTTCATTAATACTCCTTTTTATCTGTTCAATAGGCTTATCGCCATATAGAAAATAATTATACAATTGAAATACTTAAATTCTCAATGAAGTACACAAAAAGCAAAAAGAGGGTAAAATACCAAAAATCCAAACAACAGGAGAATTTAGATGATAAATGAAATATATACTACAACCAAAACTGCTATGGAAAAAAGCGTTGAGGCTATGAAACGAGAGTTTAGCACTCTAAGAACAGGAAAAGTAACAACTAATATAGTTGATAACATCAAAGCTGACTATTATGGTACACCAACTGGTTTGGCTCAAATAGCTAGTGTTATTGCTGTAGATGCGACTACTATATCTATCACTCCATGGGAGAAACCAATGCTCAAAGTGATAGAAAAAGCTATCCAAGAGGCAAATATAGGAGTAAACCCAAACAATGACGGTATCGCAATAAAACTATTCTTCCCACCAATGACTGTGGATCAAAGAGGAGACATAGTAAAACAAGCAAAAACTATGGGTGAAAAAGCCAAAGTGGCGGCTAGAAATGTTCGTAAAGATAGCAATGACAAAGTCAAAAAATTAGAAAAAGATAAAGCTATCGGTGAAGATGAAAGCAAAAAAGCACAAGACCAAATCCAAAAAATCACAGATGAGTTTATAGCAAAAATAGACGAAACTCTAAAGGCAAAAGAAGCCGACATCCTAAAGGTATAATTATGAATGTAGAGAGCGTTTATAAAGAGGCTGGAGCATTGTTAGAGGGTCACTTCATACTTTCAAGTGGCAACCACTCAAATAGATACCTGCAAAGTGCAAAAGTACTTGAAAATCCAGCAACTGCTGAACTACTAGCGACTGCGTTAGCAAAAATGATAAGAGAGAGTGGGATAGAGATAGATACCGTTTGTGCACCTGCACTTGGTGGCGTTATAGCTGGATATGAGCTAGCTCGTGCATTAAAGGTTAGAAGTATTTTTGCAGAACGCAAAGATGGCACAATGGAGCTTCGTCGTGGTTTTGAGATAGCCAAAGGCGAAAAGATAGTCATCTGTGAAGACATCATTACAACAGGTGGCTCAGCTATGGAAGTAGCAAAAATCATAACTGAACTTGGTGGCGAAGTAGTAGCTTTTGCTGCTTTAGCTAATCGTGGTTTTTGCAAAAGAGAAGGCAGTGAAATACCACGGGCTAGTAATTGTAAGTTGCTAGAAAATGTACCATTTTTCGCACTAGGTGACTTTGAGTTTGCTATGTATGAGCCAAATGATTGCCCTATGTGCAAGGATGGTAGCGTAGCTATCAAACCTGGTAGTAGAGCGTAAAGCTAAAACCACTAAATCTGCTGTCGCCCTGAATTTATTTCAGGGTCTATCCCGAGATACTGAATCAAGTCCAGCATGACGATTTCATCCTGCTCTCCTCCAAACAACTCCACACAATAAAATATTTATATCACTTTTGCGTGGTTTCACACTCACGGTTTCAATAGGATAGTTTTCTATCACAAAAAGTGAACTTATCTCATTACTCTTTATTAGCAACTCATCATCAAGTGCTTTTATCTCTGTTGCTAATACCCCTGCACTCTCTTCTACCCTGCTTACATCATCTCGTTCTTTGAATAGTTTGCTACCTTTGCTTACTACTTGACCAATCTTTGTGCTTGTGCTTGATTTGCCAAACAACGCTCCTAATATAGCAGCTCCTGTGCTAAAAAGTGAGCTTGTGGAATCCGATTGTTCTTTATCTATTTTTTCATTTAGCTTTGCAAGTTTGAGCGATAAAGCCTCTTCTTTGCCCTCTAATTCTATTTTGAGTTTTTCTATCTGCAGATCTTTTCGCACTCGTAGCTCGTCATAAATTCGTGCCATAAAGTCGCCTTTTGCTTCATCTACTTTGGACTCTAGCTTTAGAGATTTACAGCTAAAAAGCTCCAAACTTTTGCTCTGATAGACCCAATTAGCTAGTGCGTCTATACTATTTCTCAGCCCCCTGTCTTTGGCTATGAATTCAGGCAATTCACAAAGCTGTGCATTTGCTGGAGCTATTTTCTCAAATGAGCTAAAATCAATCCCGTCTTCTATGCACCCACTCCAATCAATATGCGTATCACTCTCATCAAGCCTTAGGCTTAAAATCATATCTTTTGTAGTCTCTATGCCTTTGGTTTGATTATAGTAATAGATTGAAACTTTTGCACCAAGTGTTGGAGCATAGTTACCACTTTGATTTGGCTCGAAATATTGCTCTATGGAGTCATCTAGTT
The DNA here is from genome assembly GCA_022736375.1 of Arcobacter nitrofigilis. Lineage (GTDB taxonomy): Bacteria > Campylobacterota > Campylobacteria > Campylobacterales > Sulfurovaceae > BN30871. The sequence goes on from DZCE01000010.1 coordinate 8,275, forward strand.
GATTTATAATAGGTTGTTTTGTTGGAGTAGCTTGTGTGACTCTTGTTGTATTTATCAGTGCTTTTTGGCTCTGCATTAGGGTAGATATATCATCTCTTTGCATAGGACCTTTTAGGTAGCTCATAGTCCATCTAGTCCCAAATAGTTTTATATCATCCAGATGGCTACTTTTGATAAAAAAGCTTCGCTTTGGCAGATTTGCTATGGTGGTGCGTATCTCATCTTTGCTAAACTCTGAGCCTATTTGACCACTCATCCCCTCTATGACTCTATCGATGTCTTGGGTAGTTTGCAACCTGCCTATGAACCATGTGCCTATGTTTGATAATCCTTTGTAGTCTATATCTACTGGATTTTGTGTACTTAGTACCACGCCTACGCCATATGCTCTGGCTTGTTTGAGTAGTAATAGCATCGGCTCTTTGCTAGGTGGATTTTTGCTCGGAGGGAAAAATCCAAATATCTCATCCATGTAAAGTATCGCTTTTAGCATCTCTGTGCCACTTTGTCTTCTCATCCATGCTATAAATCTATTGAGTAACAATGACACGAAAAACATTCGCTCATCATCACTTAGATGAGACAGTGTGAATATGGCTACTTTTGCCTTGCCATTTTCATCATAAAGCATCTTTCCAATATCTAGGCTCTCTCCACTAATCCATGAGCTAAAGTGTGGCGAAGCGATGAGAGCGTTAAATTTAGTAGCTAGTGCAAACCTATCGTCAGGGCTATAATAATCATCAAGTTTCAAAACCCCGATAGACTCAAATGGTGGATTGATAATCTGCCCGATTAATATCTCTATAGATAGATTTTGTTTGCCCATCCAAGCTGATGATATGATTTGGCTTATGAGTATGAATTCTTTTGAGCTAATGGGGTCTGCTTCGATGCCGATAAGAGCTAGTAGGCTTGATACGGTCGTCTTTATATATGAGCCATACAAATCACTATCATTCACAATCTCAGCTGGTGGAGCCTCTAATGAACTCATTATATTGATAGCTACTCCACTACTGCTTCCTGGCGTATAGATAGTTTTAGCAACCGAGGCAAACCTAGCAACTCTATCACTGTCCATAGCAAAGCTCTCTATGCCATCTTTCCAGCTTTTGGCAACATCGTTTGCATAAGCTAATCCATCAATGCCTTTAGCTTTCGCCTCCTGCTCTACCCATGGCAAAAATCGCTCAGGGCTAAATGTGCTATCAGTCAAGCACAGATTTCCCATATCGCCTTTTGGGTCGATGATGAGAGCTGGTATGTTATCTAGTGCCGCCTCTTCTATCAGCCCTACACCTAGACCTGTTTTACCTGATCCCGTCATACCTATGATAGCAGCGTGGGTTGTGAAGTTTTTATTTTTTAGAAGGGTTAGTGCGTCTGTAGATTTCATGGTGGTACGGTCTAAATCACGACCCAAATAGAATAGTTCTAGTTTTTCATATATATCTTGCATTGCTTGCTCCATAAAAAATGATTTTTTATGGTGGGTTAGCAAACCCACCCTACATTAAAAATGATTTAAATATTGTAGCATTTTTTTACGAATTACGGTCATACTGAATCTGTTTCAGTATCCAGATAGCAAAATCCTGAAGCTGCTTCAGGATTTATAAAATGTATTTTATAAGGAGTTTTAAATCTGTAGTGCTTTGTCACAAAGGACAAATTGACTTGTCATTCCGTACTTGATACGGAATCTAGCTTTTTAGAGATTCTGAAACAAGTTCAGAATGACGGTTGACTACCATTTAATTTCAGCAGTTGCCATTATGTAGTTTGTATCTGTTGATACACCAGCAGCTGTTTTTGCTGTATCCATTTGGTAGTTTCCTATAAATGCAACATTTTTGTTGTATTGATATACTAGACCAGCCATTTTTCCTTCTCTTTCGTTTTTTGTCTCTAGGTCAACTTTATCATATTTAGCAATAGCAATGATCTCTGGAGTTATTCTATACTCACCATTGATTGAGTAACCCGTACCAGCATATGCGGCACCAGCGTCCTTGTCATCTGCTTTTACATATTGAGCAGCTAGCAAAAACTCTGGTTGATTATACACAGCGTGTACACCATACCATTTGAAGTCATCGTTTGTTCCTGCAGTTATTACACCTTTACGGTTGTCTTGGTTATATTGACCAAAGAAAGATACATCAGCGTATTGAAGATCATTTTTTCTTTTCTCTTTACCGGTACCCAGTATGTGACCTGTAAGTCTCCACTCAGCACTAAGTCCATTGTTGTTTGAATCTGCACTTACTGCATCATCAACTCTGTGATAACCCTCACCATTAAATAGTCCAAGTTCACTTGAGAAATATGGAGTTTTAGTTTTAAAATTCACACCAAGGTCAGCTGAGTTTGTCCAATCCATACCGTGTCCTTTGTCCTCAACGAATACTTTAGAGATTGAACGATAGTTCCATCCTCCATGTTCTTCGTAATCTATCCAAGGTCTATGAGCTTGACCGATTTCTACACCAGTATATGGTAAGATTTCATCAAGATACAAGTATGCATACTTAAGGATTACATCTGAATAACCTTTTGTTGTACCATTTTCAGCAGTAGATCCATCTCTATATGTATCCAAAGTTACTCTTACATAATCTTTTGGATTCTCTTTGAAGTATGCTTTTGTTTGGATATAGTTTCTTCTAGTTTCAAAACCATTTTTTCTCTCACCAGCTACACCATCAACATCTGATTTGCTACTAACAAAACCAAGATAGTGAGTACCGCTCATCTCGATTGTTGGAGATTTTGAAGTGATTTGAGTTGCATTTTTAACAACTTTAACCTCTTTTTTCTCTGCAGCTTTAGCTTCCATAGCTGCCACTTTTTCAGCCATTACTTCCATTTGAGCTTTAAGCTCTGCTAGTTCAGAAGCAGGTGTTGCATTAGCGATTGTTGATAGTGCTACTACGGCTACTATTGATAGTGCTGTTTTTTTCATTTTATTCCCTTGTTTTTTTGATAATGAAACTTTAGGGAAATTTTATTACCAAATGGTAACATGATGAACGAATAATGAATAAATTATAAATGTAGGAATATTTTTAATGATTTTTTGGCTTTGTAGTCTAGCTTGTAGTGTATATGTTCTAGATACCATCTCACATCACTAGCTTTTATATTGCGTTTCTTGGACTCTTTTTTTAATATATATTGTGGAACATATACTTTTGTGTACGAAAAATGCTTTGAGATGTTTTTCACATATTGCTCATGCTTATGGTAGCACAATCGTGCGAATACAAATGGGAGTTTTCTTTTTTTGTACCACTCCTCTGATAGGTCTATGGTGTCGTTATTACTCCCGTTTTCTAGGTAATGGCTGAGGGCTTTATCTCCTATGATAACCTCTCCATTTAGCCCCAATACTTTAGCAAGTGCGTTTGAAGTATTGGACGCTGTATCATCTTTGGACTCACCACTAAGTAGCAATACACTATATACTTTACCAATCCCAACTATCCCAACATCTGTACATCTGCAACCTTTTGAAGTAACTGAAGATATAAATGCTGCATTTATACGGCGTTTATGAAATTCGCTATTTACCACACTTGGAACATTTTTTGTTTTAGAGATATTCGTGTGATATTGGCTATTTTTTTTCATAAAGACTTGAAATGGTAATAAGTTTAGATAATCGATAGAACCAAATAACACCTGTGAACCTTTTTAAGCATTTGAACCCTCTGAATAACCAAAGGCGTTTATAACATCTCTAACTTTTTCTTAGACAAGGCACTCACACGCAGTGCTAGCCATAGCTAACCCAAGAGTGAGTAACGCAGTATAAGGGAAAGCTAGTGATGCCCTTTGGGTGGGCTTTGCAAATATAACCTTTCACCAGATATTTGCTTAATTTAGCTACAGCTAGATTTTCACAAATCTCTGATAAAATATTACACTTGCAACGCCCATTATGAATACCTTTGGTTATTCAGAGGGTTCTATTATATCAAAGTACTTTTATAATTTGTGCAATCTTAGGAGAATAAATGGTAATAGTTGAATTTTTGGGTCCAATAGCTCTAGCGCCTCTAGAGGTAGAGGCAGAAACTCTAGGTGATGTGGCAAAGGTGCTTCAGGCAAATAGTTTGCTAGAACCTTGGCTTCCTAAATGTGCAGTAGCAGTAAATGACAAGATGGTAGCTGACATGAGCCACAAACTAAGCGATGGCGACCGTATATCATTGCTTCCCCCTGTGTGCGGTGGCTAATGGTAGAGATATATGATGGCTCACTTGATGTAAAGAGTATTTTTAACAGATGGTTTGACGAGCAGAGTGGCAATAATTATGGTGCATTTATCCCTTTTGTAGGCGTAATTCGTGATGAAGACGGCATAGATGGTCTTAGTTTTGATATTTATGAGCCAATATTAACAGCATGGTTTAATGCGTGGCAAGAAGAAGCTAAAGCTAGAGGAGCTATTCTAAAGATGGCACACTCTAGAGGAGATGTACTTCTACATACTTCATCATATATATCAGCTGTATTCTCTCCTAAGCGTCGTGTGGCACTGGAGCTAATAGATGAGTTCGTGGAAGATTTCAAGGCAAATGCACCAATATGGAAATATGATATCAGGAATGGAAAACGGATATATGCAGAAGATAGGAGTACACCCATGAGTGGTGCTGGATTGTTGCGAGCGTTATAGACAAGTAATCTTTGAACGAAAAAATCCTTGAATTACCAATAGTAGTCCTTTTGATTTTTTCATCCAAATCTCACTATCTCTAATACTCTCAAATAATAAACGGAGAAAATAGATGGCATTTATAAGTTATAACGAATCGCAACAAATCATAAACCAAGTCACAGTAAAACCAAAAATCATTACACTACCTCTAATGAACGCATTAGGATATGTTCTAGCAGTTGATATAGTAGCAAGTGAAAATTCACCTACCGCTCCAACTTCTGGAATGGATGGATATGCTTTTTCCTATGAGGATATGGCTCTTGGTAAATTGCTAATATCTGGGGTAAATCCAGCTGGTGGGGATAATTCACAAGAGATACAAACTGGCACATGCGTAAAGACCTTCACAGGCTCACTAATGCCATATGGCTCTGATACTCTTGTGCCTATTGAGCTTGTAGATGTAATTGATGGATATATAGTATTCAAGGAAAATATACCAAAAGGCTTTAGCGTAAGAGAAATTGGCGAAAATTATAGTGCTGGGGAGCTACTGACACCAAAAGGCACGAAAATAGACTTCGCACAAATAGGCGTACTAGCAAGTCTAAATATTCAAACAGTTAGCGTTTATGAAAAGCCAAAAGTAGCAGTAATGGCAACAGGCAGTGAACTACTAGCCCTAGGGGCCGAGCAGACTAAAGAGTCACAAATCAGAAGCAGTAATAACCTTGTAGTTGAGGCAATCGTACATAAATATGGTGGGCTACCACTTCAACATGGCTGTGTAAGCGATGACAAAACTATCATCACGCACGCCATCCAAAAAGCCCTCACACAAAGCGATATTGTAGTCACCACTGGTGGGGTTAGCGTGGGGGATTATGACTTTGTCAAAGATGTAGTTAGAGAAATAGACTTTGAGGTGTTATTCCAAGGCGTAAGCATAAAGCCAGGACAACATATAATGTTGGCACGCAAGGATAATCAATTCATTCTAGCTCTTCCAGGGTTCGCATACTCTGCTACTGTGACTGCGCTTTTATATCTATTGCCACTAATTGGTAAGTTCTCAAATAACACAAATAAACTAAAAATCATAAAAGCTACTCTAAGAGAACCATTTAGCAAAAAATCCAACAAAGATGAATTTATAGCGTGCAATCTAATAAAAACTAATGGCAAATATGAGTGTGATTTCACTGATAAAAAAGTAGGTACAAGTGCCATACTAACAAATCTGCTCGGGAATACGGCACTTTTGCACCTATCTCCATCTGATACCACCAAAGATGTTGGCGATGAAGTAGATTTGTTACTTTTTGACTAATTGTGTATTAGCTTCTTGCTAATGCGAAACTAAATTTGCTACATGAGTAGCCATTTCGCTTTATATATTGTGCTAAATCTGCTGCACTTACGCAACCTGCCATTGTTGCTTCTTGGAATATTGTAAAGTATTTTGAATAGTACATTTTTAATCCTTATCTCTTTTATATCTATCATTATAGCTATTTGATATTTTATTTGTAAAAATATGTCAAAATGTCATAAAATATGATATAATTGTTTCATAATAAAATCTTAATTAGAAATGGAGTTCAAAATGATAGACCTACCAGAAGTAATAGAAAAGATAAAAGATGTAATATCTAGTGATAAGGGTAGTAAGATTTTCGATAAAGATGTAGCAGGGGTCTTGGGTATCCCACAAGCTACATTTGCGACGATGAAGAAACGAAATTCAATCCCTTTCCAAGAGCTTTTGGAGTTTTGTGCTATCAAAAAAATAAGTGCAAATTGGCTCTTTTTTGATCAGGCAGTAGATATGCTAAAAGCTGAAACTGATAAATTCTTTCAAATTAAATATTTTGCAGATATAAGAGCTAGTGCTGGGGGTGGGGCTGAAGTGTTTGGTGAAGATTATGAGATGCTCGATATTGACAAGAATATAATTTATAATATGGTTGGTAGAGGCAATACAAAACTAGATGCGATAAGTGTAGATGGTGAGTCTATGGAACCAACGCTAAGTAATGGATCTATCGTATTTATAGACCGTGAACAGACCAATATCAACAAAGACGGTATATTTATAGCTTCAACCACTGCTGGACTCTTTATCAAACGAATCAGACAAAGAGCTGATGGCATGGTGGAGCTAATTAGCGATAATAAATCATATTCACCAGAAGTCCTAGGACCTGATGAAGTCAGCATAGTCGGAAGAGTGGTAGGAAGTATAGAGAGCTTTTAAATAACTTTACTAGAATGACATCTCAGCAAGTGCCATCTTGGCATCAGTTTGCTCTCCATTGTATTTCTTCATCTTGATGCCCTGCTCTTTCATTGAATTAGCTGTGTTTTTACAAGCCATTTTTACTACTAAATATTCACAATCTTTTATAGCATCAGCCATAGTATCGTGAGCTTTTATATGTTCAATGTCGTCACTATCATGGCTACAAACATGATGTCCCTCGTCTTCATCATCGTGGTGGTGGTGATGGTCATCTCCCACCATTTTTGGGTTTACTCTTAGCTCTTCTAATGTTATAGTTTTGAACATTCCACCACCAATATTAAAAATCGCAAAATATGGCGTATGCCCTGCATTCTTTGCTATTGTTAGTTTTTCGTCTTTTACTGGTATTGCTACTTTCACTTATAATCCTTTTTTGTTTTATTTATACTATTCTTTGCCTTTATCTATCATAAAGAAGATATGTTGCTAACAAAATTTATACTCTTGATTTGACCATTTTCACTTTTAATGATAGTAATCTTATCATCCTGCGCTGGAAATCTCTCTCCAACATTTTCATCGCTAATAAGCAATACAGGGTGATTATACTTACGCATAGCAGGCAGGGCAAACATCTTTGAGACAAATTTTGGCATCTGACTTATTTCTGCTATAAAAGTTGCACCATTTGCTGTTAAATAATCTTTTGGTTTATTGGCTAAAAACTTGTGAACCTTAGATGATGGCTCTTTTTCAAATGTCATAATTATAGTTTTTGGGGTTCTATCCAAGCTATGAAGTACGCCGAACTGATCAACTAGCTTCATTGGTGATATAGTATCACCTACTTTATACTCACTACCAAACGCGACCATACTCATTGCTATTAATATTATTAATTTTCTCATTCTAACCTCCCATATCTTTATAAGATAATATACCATAAAAATTGCATGTTTATAGTAAAATATACAAAAAGTAGAATCAATGAATGTATCAACAACACTAAAAGAATTTATAGAACTATTAGAAAATGAAGATTATTTTGAGGCACATGAGATACTCGAAGAGAAATGGCATCAGCTAAAAAGAGACGGGGATACAAAAGCCAATCTAGCCAGAGGATTAATTAATGCGGCTGTGGCATTTGAGCATATCAAAAGAGATACCCCTACAGCGTCAGATAAAGCCAATAAAACATACGCTGGCTACTTACGATATAAACATCTTTGTAATGACAGTAAGGGCAAATGGAAAGAGGCATGTGACAAGGTAGAGCAGATAGCCGCGTGTTATGGATTGTCACTTTAATCCATAGCCTAATTTTATAAGTACCATTTTTAATTTTTCTTTCACATCGCCTTGAAACTCAAGTGCTTCGTCTTTGATTGCACCACCAGTGGCTAGAGATTTTTTAACTGTTTTTAATAGATTTTCTTTAGTAACATCGTCCAGATAAAATGGTTTTACAATAGTCACAACCTTGCCATTTCGTTTTTCTCGTGCAAAATGCAATTTATGCTTTTGAGGCTCTTTTGTTTCAATTTCTTTTTTCTGTTCTTTGGCTTTGTTGTCACTACTCCATCCATTACCAAAGCTAGAATCCATCTCAAATAGATTTTCTTTCATGCTATGCTCCAATGCTATATATAATCTCTGTACGATTTTTGAGTTCTTGTATCTCTTTAAACCATAATCCGTCTATACTGATTGCCATGAACTCTTCAAGTGTTTGTACACCTTGGATTGCAATCTCACGCAAGACTTTCCCCCTATATGCTTTTGCAAAGTGGCTCACTACTTTCCCATCTTTTAGAAATTTTAGTGTGGTATAGCTTTTGCTGGGCGTATAAAACTTGTCATAATACCCTGCTCTAATATCAAGTATATCTTGGTCTAGTAGTAGCTCATCTAACAGTGGTGAACTTGATTTCTTGTACAGTTGTTCTGTCTTTAATTCACCTAAACTTTTACCCTGTTGCAACCTATAAAGTGGCAAATTATCCCCTGCCATTACCGCTCCAAATAGATTTGAGAATATAATAACATTATCCTGAATATATCTCTTTGCTTCATCATCTAATGTAGCGTAATCAAGATAATCAAATGCAACTCCCGTATAAAGCTTAATTGCTTTACAAGCTGGGGAGTCCTTGCTTATAATATGTTTATAAAATTCTATATCGCTTTGTTTTTTGAGTCCAAATATCTCATTTATTCTTTGTTCATCACCTGAAGATATTATCTCGTTGTATCTTGCAATACACATATCTCTATCGCCTAGAGCGTCTGCAAACAGTAACTTCGACTTATCAAACAAAGAATCATTATATATGGTTTTTGTTTCACTTGGAGCTAATAATATTTTCACTATTATCTCTCATGAAAAGATTCACTTAAAGTTTTTGTAATAGGCTTGGTTAGATATTGCAATACTGTTCTGCTACCTGTGACTATGTCGACTTGTGTTGTCATACCTGGTGTCGCCTCTATTTTTTTACCGTTTTTGGCTATTAGCTCTGTATTATCTAATGCTATTCTTACTCTAAAATATTGCTTTTCGCCTTGTTGTGTTTTTTCCATCAATGCATCTGGGCTTATATAAACAACTTTTCCATCAAAAATACCATATATTGCATAATCATATGCATCAAGCTTTACGGCAACTTTTTGACCTACGCGAACAAATGATATATCTGAAGGTGGCAATTTGGCTTCTATAAGTAGCTTATCTCCTGAAGGTACAAGTGCCATTATAATATCCCCTGCTCTTACTCTAGCGCCTCGTGTTGTAATTAGAATATCCTTTACGATAGCATCCATTGGAGATAAAATATCTGTCCATTCTAATGTGACTTTACGATCTTCAAGCTCTTGGGATTTACTAGATAGCTCTTCCTCTGCTTTTGTCATCTCTGCTTGAGAATCTTGGAAATACTTGTTTCTTTTATTTGAAATCTGACCCTTTAGGTCTGCTACTTGTCTTTTTAATCTTATTACCTCAGTGGCACCAATATCTCCTGAAGCTAGTAATGGCTCATTTAGATTAAGTTCTTGCTTGGCTAGCTTCAAAGATTCATTCAGGGCAGAAACTTCATCATTAAGTGCTTGTTGTCTTCTTTTGAAGAGTTCTGTTTGATTAGATACATATTCTGGATACTCTTTGACCTCTGCTGGAAACAGGAGTGGCTTACCATATACCTCTGCACTCAGCCTAACAAGAGCTGCTTTTAGTGCTGCTACTTTTGATTTACTATCATCAAATCCAGCTTGTGCTTTATCTTTTTCTAATACGATAAGTCTTTCACCTTTCTTGACTTTTTGTCCCTCTCTTACAAATATATTTTGGATTGTTCCATCGCCAGCTGATTGTATCTCTTGGGTTTTTGCAGTTGCTATTACCTGCCCCTGGGCATGAGAAATCTGATCAAGTTCTGCCCATGATGCCCATATAAAAAATGGAACTATTAATAAAAATAGTGAACCAAATATTATCCACAATGGACTAATTCTAGATACTAGGGGTATATTGTTGCTCATCACTAACCTTTTTGAACTTGTTTATTTGTACTATTTTCTGATAATTTCTTTAATACGGCATCTCTTGGTCCATCCATAGCTATACCTTGTGGAGTTACAACAATAACTCTGCCTATAATTCCTAAAAGTGCTGGTTTGTGCGTAACCAAAATTAGCGTTTGGTCTGCTGAAATACTACTGTTTAGTACTTGCAAAATGTGCCTCTCTGTTGCATCATCCATATTTGCTGTTGGTTCATCAAGTAACCATATTTTTGGTGCTGCTAACACCATCCTAGTAATAGCTATTAACTGTTTTTGTCCACCTGACACACTTGAACCACCTTCTGGTACTGGCGTATCTAGCCCCTTAGGAAGAGTATTTATAAGACCCGATAAACCTGTTTTATTGGCTGCATCTATTATCATTTGGTCATCTACTCCAACCATTCCCATCAAAAGATTATCTCTAAGCGTTCCTGATACTAGTTTTGTATTCTGCGGTAAATATCCTACAGTTTGACTAACTTTATCCCTAGCTATTTGCTGTATATCCATACCACCTAGCAATACTGTACCTTCCTGTGGTGCGTAAAGCCCTGCTAGCATTTTTAACATAGTAGACTTTCCAGAGCCAATTACGCCCAAAAGTGCTACTCTCTCACCTTTGTTTATATTTAGATTTGATATATTTATTGAGTTTGTATTTTCTCCGTATGAGAATTTAACGCCACTGCAACCATATCTTGGCTCAATATCGACTGGCATCAATGGCTTCGACATTCCTTCATTATCGCGTGGAAGTTCATATATATTATTAAGGTCACCAACTGTAATCTTTGCTCTACCATACTGAACAAACATATTAGGTAACTGTGCAACTGGGCCCAATACCCTACCAGCAAGTATTGAGGCAGCGATAAGTCCTCCCATGGTTAGAGTGCTCTCACCACTACTCACCATATATGCACCTGCAGCAACTAGTGCCACATAACTAACTTGCTGTAAAAATGATGCGATATATCCTGCTAATTCACTGTAATGTCTGATGGCAATATCATCATCAATCGCATCTTCTGTTAATGTATTCCACTTATTAAGAACCGAATAACTAGCTCCAGTGGCTTTTACATTCTCAGCGCTCTCCACTGTTTCTACCAGCAACCCTAATTTTTTATTTGACGCTGCTACCGATGCTTTTGTTAACACTTCAATTTTGTTTTTGAAAAAAAGAGCTGTAATAATAGATAAAATCAAAAATATTAGAGGAATAAGAGCCATTATCCAACCCCCTAATAACAAAATTATAAGTGCAAAAAATATAACAAATGGAAAATCAACAATAAAATATATAGCCGCTGATGATACAAATGATCTAATGCTAGCATAACTTTGAAGTTGACCTGCCAAATTACCAACACTTTGCGGTATGCCATCAAGCCTGAGCTTGAGAAATGTATCAAATATGTTATGCGAATAACTCTTGTCCATCGCTATTGATGCATGATCCAAAATTGATGACCTTGCTACTTTAATAATCGCTTCTAAAAGTATAGCTATAAAAACACCGACTGCTAATGCAATAAGTGTAGTCATACCATGAGTTGGAATAACCCTATCATAAACCTGCATACTAAAAAATGATGTTCCAAGCGCCAAAGCATTTATACTAATTGTTGCTATTGCGGCATAAATAATTATTTTCTTTTGTCTCATTGCAATAGTTTTAAACATCTCAAATGCAGTTGTTTTCTTGGTCTCTTTTCTTTGCGTGCGTATTGGTGAGAATTTTGTACCCAATACAAAATCACCATAATATTTAATTCCCTCCACACTATCGCACTTCCATGTCCCATCAGGAATTTTTTCTATCAAAATTCTCATACCTACATTTGGTATTAGTGCAATTACAGGTAGTAATTCCTCACTTATATTATCACTCCATTTGGGAGCAATTAGGTTATGTGCTTTAAAAATATCGTTGTAATACTCAAATGTTAATTTATCATCTACTAAAGTTAATTTCGCTAACTTTTTAGCGAGTTCTTCTTGTTCATGCCTATGCAATCTAGACGCTGAAAAATTAGGTAAAGAACATACTTGCATAAGCCAATTACTATCTTTTCTTAGATTATTTATTTCTGTATAAATACTCATTAATTACCTTTTTAATTCTTGATTATTTTTCTCTTTTATTATATCTTGTTGCACATCGTGTATTGCATCGAATGCCTCTGCGGGAGTTGCTTGCTCTTTTGCTTCTTTTGGAATTTCTGCTACGATTTTAGATGTGCTTAGTGGATTTATTTCTCCCCTGTAAAGTGCTAGTTGATACGCTGATATTAGCATTGCCACTTTGGCATCAGAAAAAGCTATCTCATTTTGCGTAACTTCTCTAGATGAATTCACCAAATCCAACCATTGTCTTTTTCCTGCCAAAAAGAGTCTTGTGTATGATGCAAAAACTTTTTGTGATGACCCTACTGATTTGCTTTGACTTTCTATTCTTTTGCTTGCTGAATTATAATCATTGTATGCGAACATTACCTTATTTACAATAGATTGTTTGGCAACTAATTTTTCTTGTTCTACTTGTAAAATCTTTGCTCTGGAGCCTTCAACCGCACTAAGAGCTGACAAACCTGCCCCTGGAGATGCCTGAACGGATAGATAAACAAAAGGACTATTATCGCTTTTAATATCCTCAGTCATAGAACTGCTGCCAAAATTTTGCTGTGCTTTTAAGCTAAAATTTGGCCAAATATTTGCTTTTGATTTATCAAGCTCGGCCTTTGTATACTCTCTTTGGGCATCTAGCTTTTTTAAAAGTGGATGCGTATTTATAGTCTCATCAATTATCTCACTAATGGTTCCACTAACAACTGGTGCTGATAATTTTACTATTAAGTTATTATCAAACTCTCTTCCTGTCATTATCTCTATTTGAGCCAATGCGGTCTCTTTTTTTGTCTTTGCAAGATTTAAATCTGTGTCCATCTGGTAAAGTCGTGCCATAAGCAATTCCATATCTGCTCTTGATGAAACACCTGCCTCCACCCTTCTTTGAACCATTCCTTCAAGAATGCGCAATTGTTTTTGTCCCTCTATCAATGCTGCGTAACTGTTCTCGCTCTGTATATATGTTTTTATTGTATCTAGTAGCGTTTCTATGAGAGTATAGGCACTATCTTCTAGTGCATACTCTGAACTTTTTTTATTAGCAAGTGCCAAATCATAGTTGGAATCGAGTTTTCCACCAGTGAATAATGGTTGTTCTAAGCTTAGAGTAGCACCAAATAAATTATTCTCAGTTTGAAATGAACTTATTGACGGGGTTGGATAGTATCCCCATTTAGCACCTCTTAGCTGCGCTTCAGAGCCTTTGATTATCTCTTTGTTCATTCTAATTGTAGGGTGGGTTTGTAGTGTTATATTGATTATGTCTTCAATGTTGTATTTGTTATTATGTTGCATTGTATTATTTGCATCAGTGAATGTTTGAGCTTTTAGCAGTGACAAAAGTATAAATGATATAGAAAATATTAATTTCATTATTGTTATACGCTCATTCCCATTCCAGTTTACAATAATTGTATCATAATTAGCTAAATATTCATGTTGCTATATTCTAATTTTTATAAACTTCCTATATAATGATTAATCAAAAAATTAATAAAATTGAGGTCATAATTTTGAAAATTATTTTTACAATATTTTTATTATTAATAAACACTGTTCTTTACGGTGAACAAACAGAGCAACTTGATATATCATCTGAAATAAAAAATAGCCTAGCAAATCATCTCCACAGCAAAGATAGTGTAATAATAGAAAAACTATATGAAAATAGTGGATACAGACCTCTGTGGGTGGGATCACAAAACAGACGAAAAATGTATGATTTATTGTCGGCTTTAAAAGATCCAATGTATAATTATAAAGAGAAAGATTTTGGCAGAAAAGAGATAGAACAACTATCCTATATGATTGATAGCCACAATATAAATGAATCACAAATATCATCTGCATATGGTAGGCTCGATGTAGCTGCTAGCTATAGTTTTATCGCTTTAGTTAAGTTTATATCACAAGGAGATGTGGACTGGAATTTAGTAAAGAAAAAGATGTTAGCTCTTAGGGAAAGCGATGATATTAGAGCCGATTGGGATTTTATACCTAATACATTTCCAGACGAAAAAATGATGGCAATAGCTGTGATGGATGGCAATATAGACTCATATCTAGATTCTTTAATTCCACTAAAAGATAGATACAAAACACTTGTTAATATATATAAAAGATATAGAAATATGAAGTCATTTGAGACCATACCATATAGTCAAGATGTGATGAGTATGGGTGATTCCTCAGATAGAGTTGTTAGTCTAAAAAGACTACTTAGAACGCTTGGTGATTACCCGTCATATTTGCCAATTGATAATCAATTTGATAATGCACTTAGGGATGCGGTTCTAAGATATCAAAAGAGATACAATATTGAACAGACTGGCAAAGTAGATAACATAACTAACTATTATCTAAATCAGCCCCTTTCAGCTCATTTGCAGAGCATTACAACAAACCTTGATAAGACAAAACTATACCCGAGAAATCTAGAAGATGAAAGGATAGAAGTAAATATACCATCATATAGCCTAGAGTATTTTAATAACACCACATATCCGAGCTTTAGATCAAAAGCAGTCGTTGGCAGAATAGATAGACCAACACCTATTTTTAACGATATGGTAGAAAATTTAGTATTTAATCCTACTTGGACTATTACGGATAACCTTGTCAAAAAAGATCTTATTCCTATACTCAAAACAGAACCTGATTTTTTAACTAAAAATAATATCCGTGTTTTTGCAGGAAACAAAGAGGTTTATTTGTCACTAGGTGAACTTGACCAATATGAAAAAAGTTCTGCTCCCGTACCCTTTAGATTCACTCAAGACCCTGGTGATTTAAATGCACTAGGGAGAGTTAAGTTTAATCTTCCAAACAAATATGATGTTTATCTACACGATACAGATAATCCAACTTTATTTTCAAGAAGATATAGAGTGTATAGCTCTGGGTGCATGAGACTTCAAAAACCTTTGGTGTTAGCAAAAATGCTAGTTAATTCTAATACAAATGGAAGATATGATGACAAAAAAGTGGATGAGATATTAGATTCAATGAAAACAACAACTGTACCACTAAGTCAAAAAGTACCTATACATACTCTCTATTTTACCACTAGAGAGACTGATGGACTTATATATTTCGATTATGACATATATATGTACGATCTTATAATATCTGAATCAACGGCTAGCAATCGTAAAAATAGTTTTAAAGTTCCTGACAAAAGATTAATATCTGTGGACAAAAATGCGAAAGTATCCAAGTTGCCAGACCCGTAGCAATCGCTAGATGCTTTTGCTCTGAATATAACTCACAATTTTATGTCCATGGTTTAGAGCTATTGCTATGCTGCCTCCACTTTTGAATGCTATGTCACCGGCTATAAACATTCCAGCTGTTTTTGTCTCATAATTGGCATCAAATATCGGCTCTCCTCTGTCATCTACTACTACACCACATTTCTTTAAAAAATCAATAGGCGTAGTGCCTCCTAGTGCATAAATAGCTCTATCGTAAAGTTCGCTACTTTTATCTTTAAATTCAACTCTTATTTTACCATGTTCACTATCTAAAGAGTCAATATCCATACCTAGTTTAGCACAAATCTTGCCACTATCCAAAAAGGTTTTAAATGCTGATATATTAGTGGGGTTAGGTTTTGTTAATTCTGCACCCCTGTAACACAGTGTAACATCATTTGTTTCACTCAAATCACAAGCATACTCCACAGCGCTATCTCCACCTCCTATTATTATAATTTTTTCTCCATTACTACACTTATCAAGATTGAAATTAACTTGAGTTTTTAAAGATGGTGGTACGATATATGATGGCTTGTTAGGTTTTCCCATTCTACCAACACTAACAACTATATTTTTAGATACAAACTCACCATCGCTGGTGACTACCTTAAACAGGTCACTATCTTTTGAGACCTTATCAACCTCGCAATTAAACCTAGCGTCTATTAGATGGTCATCTAGTAGTGTATCAAAGTAGTCTATAGTAGACTCTTTAGTCCCATCTATAAAATCTATGTTGCCTTCCAAGTTTACAGCTTGACCTTGCCAATCTTTATCAACTCTTTTTTTGTCTTTATAAAATTTTCTTATTGTATGCGAATGGTTATCTGTTTTTTCAATTAAAAGTATCTTTTCTAAGCCCAATATCTTTGACTCAATTGAGACACCAATACCACCTGGTCCACCACCGATAATAATAATATCATAAATATCTTTCACAATAGCTCCTTCTTGATTTGAAATATTATACACTTTTTCTAGTACTTACTCGTTGAGAATGTGTGATAGCAACCGCCATTGCATCAGTAATATCCATTGGCTTTATCTCTTTATTTATTTTGAGTATCTTTTTAACCATAAAAGCTACTTGCTCTTTAGTGGCTTTCCCATTACCAGTGACAGATTTTTTTACCTGTAAAGGTGTGTATTCATAGAAAATTCCTTTTGCCTCCAAAACCTTCATAGATATGGCTCCTCTAAATTGTGCAAGCTTCAAAACACTATTGGGATTAAATGCAAAAAATATATCTTCAATAGCTACTTCGTCTATAATATTTGACCCTAAAATAACATCCAAGCCCCTTGAGAGCTCAATCATCTTCTCTTGTAGTGAAATCCCTTTAAATTTAAGTAAACCTGCTTCAACTAGTAATGTTTTCACACCAACTGTTTCTACTATGCAATAGCCTAAATTACGGCTTCCGGGGTCAATTCCAAGTATTTTCATTCACAACCTTGTTCACATAGTGAATAATTATATTCAATTGTGTTTATTGCCCTTATTTTAGCCAAAACTTGCTAAAATACAAAAAGTTATTCACATTAAGTTTAATAAATATTTGAAAGTTGAGATTTTATGAATATAGGGCAAAAAATATTAGAAGAATTAAAAAAAGAAATTTCACAAACTGAATATGATAGATATATAAAAAATATGGTTTATGATGAAAAAAAATCAAGAAGTGATATCGCACATTTCGATGTACCCAATATAATAGTAGCCAAATGGATTAAAAGCAAATACGAAAATAAAATAGCACATCTTTTTGAGATAAATTCTGGAGTTAAACCTACTCTAGAGCTATCATTAAAAACTGGGCAGTCTAATAAAAATAAAAAAGTAGAACTAAAAAGTGTTGAAAAAAATAGTATGAGAACAAATTTTTTAAATCCATCACTTACATTTGATACTTTTATAGTAGGAAGTTCAAATCAATTTGCCTTCACAGCAGCTAAAAGCGTTAGTGAAAAGCCTGGTCAAGTCTATAATCCACTCTTTTTATATGGTGGGGTAGGGCTAGGAAAAACACATCTACTTCAAGCAATAGGAAATGAACAGATAAAACTAGGTAAAAATGTAGTCTATACAACACTAGAAATGTTTATGAATTCGTTTACTTCACATATTAGATCTCAAACTATGGACAAATTTAGAGATAAGTTTAGAGAATGTGATATATTGCTTATTGATGATATACAATTCATTAGTAGAAAAGAACAAACTCAAGAAGAGTTTTTCCATACTTTTAATGAGCTACATAATATGAAAAAACAGATTGTAATAACTGCTGATAGACAGCCTAGCAAGATTGCTGGTCTAGTTGATAGATTAAAAAGTCGTTTTGAGTGGGGTTTAATGGCAGATATTCAACCGCCCATGCTAGAGACAAAAATTGAGATTATAAAGAAAAAATGTGAACTTGATAAAATAGTATTAAATAGCGAGGTTATATCTTTTATAGCTACAAACATGGGAGATAATATCAGGGAAATAGAAGGTACGATTATTAAATTAAATGCACTCGCATCTGTACTTAATCAACAAATAACACTTGAATTTGCACAAAATGCTATAAAAGATCATATAAAAGAGAAAAAAGAACAAGTTTCGATTGAAGATATTATGGCTATTGTATCAAAAGAACTAAATATAAAACCATCAGATATAAAATCAAAAAAAAGAACGCAAGTGATTGCTAATGCTAGAAGAGTTGTCATATATTTAGCTAGAAATCTAACTCCAAATTCAATGCCACAAATAGCACTATTTTTTGGTATGAAAGATCATACAGCAATAAGTCATGCTATGAGAAAAATAAATGAAATCATAGATAATGATGAAAATTTTAAAGTTTTATTAGAAGAGTTGTCAAATAAGATAAATACGAAAGAAAAATAAATAAAAAAAAGATATAATACTAAATAATGTATTTATGTGAAAAGTTATGAAATAAAGTATAGCTTTCAAAAGTCTGTTACAGCGTACTTAAAACTGTTTTTCACATATTCATCCAAGGTTACTACTACTACTATTTTTATTAAATAAATAAAAGGGAAAGTTATGAAAATTAAAGTTCAAAAACAAGTTATTGAATCAATTCTAATAAATCTTCAGCCATTTTTAGAAAAAAAAGATTCAAGTCAAATAACTTCACATGTATTTCTTGAAGCAAAAAATAATATATCAATTATAAAAGCAACAGATATGGAAATTGGTCTTAGTATTCAAACCCAAAATATTAAAATTGAACAAGAAGGTAGTTTTACGGCCAATGGTAAAAAACTTCTTGATATAATAAGAATATTAAAAGACGATGAGATAACTATAGAAATATCAAATTCTACCATTGTTATTAAGCAAAATAACTCTAAATTTAAATTACCAATTTTCGATCCAACTATATTCCCTAGTTTTCCAACTAGTGATGATAAACCTAAAATAACATTGGATTCAATGCATCTAATTCAAAATCTTAAAAAAATATCTCCTGCAATAGATACAAACAATCCTAAATTTGAACTTAATGGTGCATTACTTAATATTAAAATTAATTCAACTGATATAGTTGGTACAGATACTAGAAGATTAGCCATTGCAACTATAAACAATGAAAGTCAAAAAGAACTTTCTTTAATAATACCAAAAAAAGCAATTATTGAGATACAAAAGCTATTTTTAGACCATATTACAATTTTTTATGATGAAACAAATATTATAATTACTAGCGATAATTATTATTTCTTTTCTAAATTAATTAATGGTAAATTCCCTGATTATGCTAGAATAATACCAACATCAACACGCCATAATATGATTCTTCCAAAAAAAGATATGATTGAAGCTATTAAAATGATTACTACTATTTCTAATGAGATTAAAATGACTATAAGCTCAGATACAATTATTTTTAACTCACTTAGTAGCGACAATGTAGAAGCAAAAACTCAAATAGAAGTAAAAACTGGAATTAATGAAATTTTTGATCTTAATTTTAATAGTAGATATATTCTAGATTTTCTTTTTCAATGTGAAGATGATACTTTTGAATTAAAACTTAATGAGCCAAATTTACCATTTATGGTAAAAAACAAAGATTTTATTACAATCATAATGCCAATAATAATATAAAGAAAGAAGATGTATGCCTAAAGAGAAACAAACAAAATATATATTCGTAACAGGAGGAGTTTTAAGCTCTCTAGGTAAAGGTATAAGTGCAGCTAGTATTGCTACACTATTAAAACATTCAGGTCTTAAAATAGGGATATTAAAACTAGACCCATATATAAATGTAGACCCTGGTACAATGAGTCCACTTGAACATGGTGAAGTTTTTGTTACCAAAGATGGAGCTGAAACAGATCTTGATTTAGGACATTATGAAAGATTTATAGATAGCTCACTAACTCAAAATAATAACTTTACAACAGGTCAAGTATATAAAACAGTAATAGAAAATGAAAGAGCCGGTAAATATCTAGGAAAAACTATTCAAGTCGTGCCTCATATTGTAAATGAAATAAAAGATAGAATTTATTTAGCTGGAAATGGTAAAGATATTTTAATTGTTGAACTTGGTGGTACTACTGGAGATATTGAAGGATTACCTTTTTTAGAGACAATCAGACAAATCAAACATGAGCTTGGTAAAAAAAATGTTATGAATATCCATGTAACTCTGTTGCCTTATATTAAAACAGCAGGTGAGCTTAAAACAAAACCAACACAACATTCAGTACAAGAGCTTAGAAGAATAGGAATTTCTCCTAATATGTTGATTCTTAGAGCAGAGCTTCCTGTGCCACTTGAACTTAAAAGAAAAATAGCATACAATTGTGATGTTGATGAAGATAGTGTAATTGATGCACTTGACGCGTCAACTATATATCAAGTTCCACTAAATTTTATGGCACAAAATATATTAAATCCAATTATATCTCAACTTGAACTAGGAGAAATAACTCCTAAAATGGAAGCATGGAGTGAACTTGTTAATAAAATAATTATGCCTAGTGATGAGGTAAGAATAGCATTTGTAGGTAAGTATTTAGACCTGAAAGAATCATATAAATCACTCACTGAAGCACTTATTCACTGTGGAGCTAATATTGATCATAGAGTATCAATAAAATGGGTTGATAGTGAAAAGATAGAAGAAGATGGAAGCGAAAAATATCTAAAAGATGTTGATGGTATATTGGTTGCTGGTGGCTTTGGTGAGCGAGGTGTTGAGGGTAAAATAGAAGCTATCAAATACGCAAGAGAGAACAAAGTACCATTTTTAGGGATATGTCTTGGAATGCAACTTGCTATGGTTGAGTTTGCTAGAAATGTTTTGAACCTTAAAGATGCCAACTCAACAGAGTTTGACACAAAGACAAAAAATCCTCTTATTTACCTAATAGATGAATTTATGGATAATACAGGGGCAAAACAGATAAGAACTACAACTTCTCCTCTTGGTGGAACTTTGCGACTAGGTGAATATGAGTGTAATACAAAAGAGGGTAGTAATCTAAGAAAAGCATATGATCAATCACTAATTTTTGAGAGACATAGACATAGATATGAGGCAAATCCTGCATATAGAGAAGTTTTAGAAACAAATGGTATGGATATTACTGGTGAGTCAAATGGTCTTATAGAGGCGGTGGAAGTAATAAATCATCCATGGTTTTTAGGCGTTCAATTTCACCCAGAATTTACATCAAGATTACAAAATCCAAATCCAGCTATTTTAGCATTTGTAAAAGCTAGTATTGAACATAAAATAGATTAATTTATGAAAAGTTCCAAACTATCTCTAAAAGATATAGACGATATACTTTCTAAGAGAATAGAAAAAAATGGTGGCTTTTTAACACTTCGTGATTTACCCACCCCACAAACATTTTCTGATATGGAAAAAGCAACAAAAAGAATATCAACAGCAATTCATAATGGTGAAAAGATACTAATAGTTGGAGATTATGATGTAGATGGCGTAGTCTCTACTACGATTATACGAGATTTCTTTGATGAGATTGGTGTTAGTGTAGAATCATTTATACCAAACAGATTTACTCATGGATATGGGCTATCTATGAATATCTTGTTCGCTTTGCAAAATGCTGATTTGATAATAACTGTGGATAATGGTATTAATGCAAATGATGTGGCTACTTGGTGTAAAGAGAATAATAAAACACTAATAATTACAGATCATCATACAGTAGGTGAGAGTTTACCTGATGCGTTCGCAATTATAAATCCAAAAAAATCAAATTGTAATTTCAAATATGATGATATTTGTGGAGCACAAGTAGCTTGGTATTTACTAGCAGGAATTAAAAATGAGATGGGCTTAGAAGTTGATTTAAAACCATATTTAGGGCTTGTTAGTATTGCGATAATAGCTGATGTAATGCCACTTATTCATATCAATAGAGCTATGGTAATAGCAGGGCTAAAGGTCATATTGGCATCTAATAGAGAGTGTTTTGTGACTCTAAAGCTTCATTTGCAAAAAAATAGTTTTAGCAGTACAGAAATAGCTTTTTTCGTAGCACCACTCCTAAATAGTGCAGGTCGGATGAAAGACGCATCTTTGGCATTTGATTTTCTAAGAAGTAAAAATATACAGGAAGCCAATATTAATTTAGCCAAACTAATAGAAACAAATACAGCAAGAAAAAATACAGAAGAGCTAGTTACAAATGAAGCTGTTGATTTTATTGTAAATTTAGAAGATAATATATTAGTAGCTATTGGAGATGAGTGGCATGAGGGAGTTGTGGGGATTGTAGCTTCTAGAATTGTAAGGAAATATGGAAAGCCAGCAATAATATTATGTAGAGGCGAGAATGGACTTTTAAAGGGTAGTGGCAGAAGTATATCTAGTTGTGACCTATATGGAAGTGTTTTAGCATGTTGTAACTTTCTAGATAAGTTTGGAGGACATAAATTAGCAATTGGTATGACAATCAAAAGTGAAAATATTGATAATTTTATAAAATGCCTAAGTGAAAACTATAAAGAGATAAAAGATGGTATTGAGACTAATGGTGTGATTGGTGAGTTAGCTCTTAAGGAAGTATCAAATGAGTTATTAGAGACTTTGGAGAAATATGAACCATATGGTGAAGGCAATACAGTGCCAATATTTAGTTCATCAAATTTAGAGATAAACAATAGCAAAATTATGGGAGCTAATGGCGAGCATATAAAATATGAATTACATCAAAATGGAACTATTATTGAGGCAGTAGAGTTCAAACATACTCAAGCTCTGTCGATAGATAAAAAGCATACAGTAAGCTATACTGTTGGCAAAAATAGTTTTAGAGGTGTGGAATCATTACAGTTACTTATAAGAAATATAAGCAGATAAAGTAATATGGTATTTTATAATTTTTAAGTATATTATTTATAATATATCTTGTATAATACCACAACTTTAACAAAATTTTAAAAGGGAAAATATGCAAAAAGAGATAGAAGCTATACTTAATGAAAGTAAGCTATCAAGAAGAGATGCTATAAAAGTTTTTGGACTTGGTGGAGCTGGTCTAATGATGGGTAGCGGGGTGGCTACTGAAGCAAAAGCAAGTAGCACGGCAAAAGGTAAGATTTTGATTATAGGGGGAGGATTGGCTGGTGTCTCAACAGCGGCACTTTTAATGAATAGTATAGATGACGCTGATGTTACAATCATAGAGCCAAATCCTAAATCTGTATCATATCAGCCAGGACAGACTCTTGTTGGTGGAGGCGTTTGGAAACAAGAAGAAGTAATTTATGAAACAGCAGACTTTATGCCAGATGGCGTGAAGTGGATAAAAGAAAAAGCCGTAGAGTTTGATCCTGAAAAAAATAGTGTTAAGACAGATAAAGGTAGAGTTGTAAGTTACGATTATTTGATTGTTGCAGGTGGTTTGGTGCTTGATTTCGGTGCTATTAAAGGGCTTGAAGAGGTAGGCGATGTATATACAAACTCACAAGCAGATGGTGCTAAAGCAAGAAAAATATTAGGTAAAAATGGAATATGCTCAATATATTTTCAAGATGGATCAACTGATACTTGGACTCAAATGCAAGAGTTTATCGCAAAAGCAAAAAGTGGACAAAAAGTAAAAGGCATATTCACAGACCCTAATACAGCTATTAAATGTGGAGGGGCTCCTAAAAAGATAATGTATCTAACAGATGCTAGACTCAGAGAAGCTGGGGCTAGAGAAAATGCTGAATTAACCCTATATCCAAATGGTGAAACGCTATTTGGTATCAAAGATTATAACGATGCCATGATTAAACAATTTGCTGAAAGAGATATGAAATATAATTTTAAACATAATTTAATAGGCGTTGATCCAGCTAAAAAAATAGCAACATTCCAAAAGCACTGGCTAGAAAAAGGTGCATGGGATGATATTCTTGAGGAGTACGAAGTAGTAGAAAAATTTGAAGATGTAGCGGTGCCATACGACTTTTTACACATTACACCACCACAAAAAGCACCAAAAGAGATAGGTGACTCTCCAATAGGTTCAGGAAAAGGGTGGGTGCCAGTTAACCAAGATACATTGCAACATGTAAAATACCCGAATGTTTTTGCACTTGGAGATATAGCGGCTGTTCCAAAAGGAAAAACAGGTGGTAGTGTTAGAAAACAGTATAAAGTTGTTGTTGAAAACCTTATGGCCGTTATGGAAGGCAAAAAAGAGTTACCAGCTAAATATAATGGATATACTGTTTGTCCATTAATTACAAGCTTGGGTACTGTTATGCTTGCAGAGTTTGGATATGGAAAAGAACCTACACCAAGTTTCCCTTTACTAGATCCAACTAAGCAAAGATGGATTTGGTGGGAAATGAAGATTCATTTGCTTAAACCTATGACTATGTATGGCATGCTTGCTGGTAGAGCTTAATAAATAAAAGGAGATAATATGAAAAAATCATTAATAACAATACTAGGAATTTCATTTGCTATTCTAACTACTGGCTGTGAAACAAAAGAAGAGAAAAAAGTAGTTACATATAAATATACAACAGCTGAAGTTTATACAAATATGTGTGCAAAATGTCATGGAGATCAAGCACAAGGCAATCCAAAGAAAAAAGGTCCAGCACTAAATGATCAGAGTGTTCAAGATTTAAAATTGGGTATAGAAGATTTTAAAAATGGTGGAAATGGAGTTAATTCTAGTGGTTCTGAACATGAAGTAATGGAACATAACTATAAAAGTATTATAAAAAAAGGAATGGATTATGATACTGATGCTATGGCACAGTATATATATGATAATTTCAATATTAATAAAAAATAATACCCCAAAGATGCCCATTATGGGTATCAATAGCTTCATGATTTAACAATCTTTTAACAAATCTCAACTCTTTTTTTAATCTAATTAGTTAAAATTATTTTAATAATTACTATTGCTTATAAAAAAGGTATTAACAATGAATAAAAAAAATGGTAAAGTATTTGTTTGGCCAACATGTACAAGGATAATTCATTGGACTATTGCACTCTCTTTTGTGGCCTCTTTTGTTAGTTCACTAAATAAATCGTATCTTCACTACCATGTAGCATTTGGTTGGATTTTCGCAACTATGCTTATATATAGAATTATCTGGGGATTCGCAGGGCCAAGGTATGCTACATTTAACACATTCAAATTAAATTTATCAGATTTACGATGGTATTTTCAAGAAAAAATAGTTGATAGATGGAGAAAAATTCCAGCAGGACATAATCCAGCATCAAGTTGGTTTACCCTGATAGTTCTATTTTTTGGTTCTATAATAGTCATAAGTGGATTTCTTTTGTATGGAATACAAGAGGGTGGTGGAATATTTGCTTTTCTAAATGTAAAATACTATATGCATATGATAATGCTTTTTGATATACACATGTATATTTCATACTTTCTTTTAGCATGGGTTATTGTTCATATAGCTGGTGTTTTAATAGAGCAATTTTATCATAAAACAAATATGGTATTTGCTATGGTTACAGGTTATAAAAAAGCAGAGGGAGAGGATTCTGATATTACATTTCTTTGTAATATAGTAAGCTATATTTTTATCGCAATATCATTTGGAAGTTTTTTATATATTGTAAATACAGATGATAATATTATTACAAAGCCTACTTTTGTTCCGATTGATTATAGAATAGAACATAAAATATATAGTACAGAGTGTGGTGACTGCCACAAAACCTATCCTCCATATATGTTGCCTTCTCGTTCATGGGATAGAATAATGAAAGACCTAGACAATCACTTTGGCGAAGAGATAACTGATGCTAACATAAGCAGACAAAATAGAACACTAATCTTAAACTATTTATCTAATAATTCAGCAGAGCATTCATCTAATAAAATTGCCTTTAAGCTTGTAAATTCACTCGATAATGAAGAAACTCCAAAGGCGTTTACAAAAACAGATTATTGGAGAGAAGCACATAAAAGTATCAATCCTAGTGTATTTAAGAGTAAAAAGGTCGGAAATAAGGCATATTGCTGGTCATGCCATAAAGGGTTTGAAAATGGAGTTTTTAGTAATGAGAAGATTTCAATTCCAGACATTAAATAAATTTATGAGGGTCAGTTAAGCAAATATTATCTTTATTATAAGATAATAAGTATATAATTGTCTAAAGCTTATTTTATATTTATTAGTTTAGTTATTAATATTTATTTAAGTTTAACTTTTCTTTAATCTAGGAGTACAAATGAAAGTAGAGGTTTCTAGAAGAAAATTTCTTCAAGGAAGTGTCGCACTTAGTATAGTTGGTGGAACATCGCTTGGTATTTCATCGCTTGATGCAGAGGGTGAAGAGCATGGAGAGTTGTCCATTACAACAAAGACAGGAACTGGCAAAGCAACGCTTGTTCCTACGCTATGTGAAATGTGTGTCAATAAATGTGCTGCAATTGCAAGGGTTGAAAATGGAATAGTTACAAAACTTGATCCAAATCCTATGTTCCCAAAATCAAAAAATATGCTCTGTCCAAGAGGAAATGCTGGTATTCAAGCACTTTATGACCCAGATAGACTTAAATATCCAATGATTAGAATAGGGGAAAAAGGCGAAGGTAAATTCAAAAGAGTTACTTGGGATGAGGCATATACTGCTATACTAAAAGGTACAGATAAATTTCCTGGAATGGCAAAAATATTAGACGAAGAGCAAGATAATCGCTCTAGTTTTCTATTTTGTGCTGGAGAGGGAATGGCGGAACATACATTTAAAACATTCTTTGATGCGTTTGGCTCGTCAAACTGGTTAAATCACTCTTCTATATGTTTGCAAACAGTCTCGTCAGCATACAATCTTACTCTTGGAGCATATCCTAGTGCTGATTTAGAAAATGCAACATATGTTATTATGGCTGGTGCAAATAGAGCCGAAGCAATCGTAACTCCCGATACAATGACACTTTTCAAAAATACAAAAGGTAAAGGTACAAAACTTATCTGTATTGATCCTAGATTTACAAACACGGCGGTAAAAGCAGATAAATGGCTACCTATTAATCCTGGGACAGATTTGGCGTTTGTACTTGCTTTAACTTATGTGGTGCTAAATGAAGAGCTATATAACAAAGAGTATGTTGAGGCAAACTTTAATGATTTTGAAGCTTATAAAAATCATATAATAGGACACAAATATACGCCAGAGTGGGCATCTAAGATTACGACTATACCTGCAAAAGAGATATACACAATAGCTAGAGAGTTTATGCAACATGCTCCAAAGGCGATATATTATCCTGGCAGAAGAAGTACATTTGCTGCAAATGATTTCCAGCTTCGCCGTGCAATGGCAATATTTCAAGCACTTAGTGGTGGGATAGATACAAAAGGCGGATTAGTATTTGGAAAAAAACTTGAACTTGGTTCACATGAAGGTATTGTTCCTATGTACTTTCAGGCTCAAGGTCGTGGTGTACAAGAGGTAGATAGAGGAGAAGGCAAAGCAGGATATGATGACTGTGCTATTGTGACCGAGGGCGGTTCATGGCTTGCTTGGAGAGATAGATTTTTAGAAAATAGAATGCCATATAAAGTAAGGGGAATGTTTGTCTATAAACATAATCCTATATTAAATATGCCAAATACAAAAAAATCTATTGATATGATGAAAAAAATGGAACTAGCAGTAGTTATAGATACTATGCCAAGTGATACTGTTATGTACGCTGATGTTGTATTACCAGAGTGTACATACCTTGAGAGAACAGACCCCGTGAATACTTTTGGTGGGATAGAGCCATCTATCGCACAAAGAAATAAAGTTATAGACCCTATGTTTGAGTCTAAGCCTATAATGGAAATATTAAGAGGGTTAACTGAAAAAATATCAAAACCTATGTTTGATATAACAAAAAAACACGATATGGATGTACAAGATATGATGTCTAAAGTCGGTGGGACAGCACAAGCACAGACTGATGCAAACACTTCAATAGTAGCGTCAGTTGTTGCAGCTGTGGCTCCAGTAGCCAATGAGGATACAAACACAACCGAAGATTCAAATGCAACTATTGCAACTGCACCACAAAGCGAAGATGATATATTTGCACAATTTGATATATCTTTGCCATTTAAAGAGTCACAAGAGAAGATAAATGCACATATGGTACATGAGATTTATGGAGAAGAGGGTGTTCGAGCACTTAAAGAGCATGGAGTCTTTTATCCTAATATGAAGCAGTTTTTTAAACAAGTTTCAGCAAATGAGTTTCAATATTATCCTGAAAATGAAAAAGCGTATAGTGTAAACAGTGGTGCCCCTAAAACAGAAAGTGGAAAAGTTGAGTGTAATCTTGCATTTTTGGCAAAAAAAGGCGACGATCCTATGCCTACTTGGAAAAATAGTTTCGCATTTGTTGTTCCAAAAGGTAAATTTAGAATGCTCACAGGAAGACATGCACAATATACTCAAACAGGCACAAGTAATAATTCAATGCTCCATGATCTAATGCCTTCAAATTATATTTGGATAAATAAAAGAGTGGCAGATGAGATGGATATAGAGTTTGGTGATGAGGTTGAAGTCTCTAGCTCGGTAGGAAAAGTGACTATTAAAGCATACCCAACTGAACAAATTGCACCTAATGTTACATTTTTTATTCATGGGTTTGGTTCTCAGAGCGAAGAGCTTACTTGGGCATATCAAAATGGAGCAAATGATAATACAGTCATAGAAGACAAGGTAGAACCAGTATATGGTGCAGCATCAATGCATGAAACAAATGTAGAGATAAGAAAGGTATAAAATATGGCAACTTATGGAATGGCTTTAGATTACAAGAATTGTATTAACTGCAAGGCTTGTGAAGTGGCTTGTAAAGAAGAAAATGGAATAGAACTCGGTGCTGAAAAACATCGTATTTGGGTTGGGGGCAATGAGCCAGATGGTATTTGGCCACTTTTGAGTATGGCATCAGCTTCATTTATGCCTAGTCAATGTCAGCAATGCCAAGATGCTCCATGCGAAGAGGTGTGTCCGACTCATGCAACATATTATGATGATAGAGGAATAGTCAAGGTAGACCCTGATAAATGTATATTATGCAGTTATTGTATGAATGCGTGTCCATATGATGCAAGATATGTGGATAGTCGAACGATGACTGTTGATAAGTGCAATTTTTGTAGTGATACAAGGCTTGCTCGTGGTGAGACTACTACAGCTTGTCAAGCTACTTGTCCGACAAAGGTTAGAGTTTTTGGTGATCTTGATGACCCAAATAGTGAGATAAGTATATTGCTAAGAACTAGAGAACATTTCACTCTCAAGACTCACCTTGGCACTAGACCAAAATTATTTTATATGACATAAGGGGAATGATATGGAACAAGCAGTTAAAAAATTTAGTATAAAAGATATTAAACTCAAAGATATTAAAGAGTTTATCTCATCAATCCCTTACAATAAGATTACGCTAAAAGAACTTCTATCTTTTGAAAAAACAAAAGAAAATAAGATCCTAGCTGGTGTAATAGCACTGTTCTTGGGACTTTTTGTTATAGGTGTATCGATGTACCTAGTTGAGGGACATCATGCTTATAATGTTACTAGAGAACATCCATGGGGATTACTCATCGCAGTGTATATCTTTTTTGTTGTTAGCTCAACAGGACTTTGTATAGTTGGGTCACTTGGTGATGTTTTTGGCTTCAAAGATTATATGCTTATATCTAAACGAGCGATTTTCGGCTCTATTGTTACGATTATAGCAGGGTTTGCAGTTATCGCTTTTGAGATAGGACACCCTATAACAATGTTGATTTACAATATAATTAGTCCAGGTCTTAGAAGTGCTATTTGGTGGATGGGAACTCTATATGGTTTGTATCTTACTTTTATGATTATTGAGTTTATATTTTTGTTGAAAAATGATATGAAAAATGCACGAACATTCGGACTTGTAGGATTATTAATTGGACTTGCAGCACATTCAAATCTTGGTGGAGTTTTTGGATTTTTGAATGCTAGAACAATATCAAATGGTGTTTTCTATCCAACATATTTTATATTAACGGCATTTATTACAGGTATTTTTATATCATTTATAATGATGGGCTTTAGATATAAGCTGGACTTTTCACAAGAAGTCCAAAAAATGTTATCAAATTTGGCAAAAATTCAAGGACTACTTGTCTCTATCTTGATTTTCTTTGTCACTTGGAAAATGTTAACAGATATATATGGTGGCATGGAAAATCGTTCTGAAGTTGCGATTCATATACTTGGTTCATGGACTTTTTGGGCAGAGGTTATTTTGGCAATGGTTATTCCATTATATATTATTTTAAAGAGCAACGGGCAAGATACAAAAAAACTCTTCTTTGCTTCGCTAGCAGGTATGGTAGGTGTATTCTTTATGCGTTATAATTTAGTGCATGACACACAACTAAAACCATTGCAAATGATGAAAATAGAGCAGTATCAACTCCCACCAGAGTGGGCTCACTATTTTCCTAGTGCTGCAGAGATAATGATTTCTCTAGGCGGGCTTGGCATATGTCTAGCACTCTATTATGTTGGCACCAAATTATTTGATCTTGATAGTGACACCCATCATTAATCTTATTATCTGCCGATTTGGCAGATAAAGTCTCTTTTTATTCCACTTTGCATTCTATCAACTCTTATATTGTTTTCGCTATTATTTCAATTATTTATTAGGGATTGTCTATTAT
>DZCE01000011.1 GCA_022736375.1 Arcobacter nitrofigilis
GGTGGGTTTGCTAACCCACCAAAGAAAAACATAAAATAAACATTTAAAAATAAAATATCACAGCAATAATAATCGAGATAAATATTATGATATAATCAACATAAAAAGAGAGAATATTTTGTCATACGAACTAAGAGATAAGCTTGTGGTAGCTATATCATCAAGGGCTTTATTTGACCTTGAGGCTGAAAATGATATTTTTGAATATCAAGGCATAGATGAGTATTATAAACACCAACTCACACATCAAAATATACCATTGGAAAAAGGAAGTGCATATAGGTTTGTAGAAAATCTACTCTCTATCAATCATCATTTCGATGATAATCTAGTAGAGGTAATAATACTATCACGCAATAATGCAGCAACAGCACTCAGGATAGGTAACTCCATAGAGTATCATAATCTACCCATAGAACGCTCGGCATGGACTGCTGGTGAGAGTGTGAGTAGGTATCTGGAGGCATTTAAAGTTGATTTATTTTTGTCCCTAAATAGTGATGATGTCTCAAGTGCTGTAAAGGCTGGTGTAGCAGCAGCCACAATGCTTCCAAATAAATATGACAATGCAACTGATGATAAGATAGTGCGAATTGCTTTTGATGGTGACGCTGTGATATTTGGAGCGGAGAGCGAGAAAATATATCAAGAGCAGGGCTTGGAAGCATTTTTGGAGCATGAGCGTACAAACTCTGATAATCCACTTAGCCAAGGACCATTTTTTAAATTCTTAAAGGTCATATCAAACATTCAAGATAAATTTGAATTTGAAAAATCACCAATCAGGACAGCACTGGTCACAGCTAGAAACTCTACTACAAGCAAGAGAGTGCTATCTACACTAAACATATGGGGAGTTAGAGTGGATGCTGCATTTTTCCAAGGTGGGGTTAGCAAAGATGAAGTTCTTAACGCATTTGGTGCTGATATTTTCTTTGATGACCAAGATGCACATTTGCAAAAAAGCAGAACCAAAACACCAAGTGCAAAAGTGCCATTTAATATTTAGTATGTTATTGAGCTATTTAACTCTTTTTGCATAAAATTCTGTTTTAAATTCATTGAATTTACCTTCAATGATGGCTTCTCTCATTTGGCTCATGAGATTGTGGTAATAATATAGATTGTGGATAGTAGCAAGTCTAAAATATGTAATCTCTTTAGCTCTAAATAGATGTCTTAGGTATGAGCGTGAATATGTTTTGCAGACCATACATTCACACTCTGGGTCTATTGGAAGCTCATCGGTTTCGTATTGTTTTGCTTTTATGCTTACCTTGCCAAATGATGTAAATAGTGTTCCATTTCTAGCATTTCGTGTAGGCATAACGCAGTCAAACATATCAATACCACGAGATACATTTTCTACTAAATCCTCAGGCGTTCCTACACCCATTAAATACCTTGGCTTATCTGTCGGCATAAACTGCGTAGTCCATTCTACCGTATCGTACATTTCATTATTAAGCTCACCAACACTCAGTCCACCGATGGCAAAACCATCAAAATCCATCGCACATAGTTCTGTGGCCGATTTCTCTCTAAAGGCTCTATTCGTTCCACCTTGGATAATTGCAAATATATTTTGCTCCACCCCGATGCCTTTTAGCTGATTTGCTCTGTGATATTTGATAGACTCATCTGCCCATCTAGTGGTTCGCTCGATACTTGATTTTATTCGTTCTTTGGTTGCAGGAAGTGCCACTAAATCATCAAGTATCATCATGATATCACTATTAAGATTATTTTGTATATCTATTACTTTTGTTGGAGTGAAATAGTGCTTACTTCCATCTATATGGCTTCTAAATGTGATGCCATTTTCATCAATTTTTACATTACTAGAGAGAGAAAATGCCTGAAAACCACCGCTATCTGTTAGAAAACTTCTGGGAAATTTAGTGAAACCATGCAATCCACCCATTTGCTTAACAACTGTATCGTTTGGACGCAAGTATAGATGATAGGTGTTGCCTAGTATAATTTGAGGGTTTAAAAAACTCTGTAAATCAGTAGCATCAAGTGCCTTGACCGCCCCAACTGTGCCTACTGGCATAAAGACTGGTGTTTGTATTGTTGAGTGTGCCGTTGTGATAGTGCAGGCTCTAGCCTTGCCGTCTATTTTATCTATTTGAAAATTCATTACGCTATAATACCTTTAAAATAATTGTATTATTATACCCACGCTACATGGAGAGCTTTATGAAAAATATATTTGTAGTTGCAGAAGGTGCAATAGCACAAAATTTTATCACCATGATTGGGAAGAGAAGAGTTGCCAATAATAACTACCATATTGTATCTAGTACAATAGAGGGTTGCATGGCAAAAGATAGCTCAAATATAAGTTTTTACAATGTTGACCCAACTAGTGAACTTAGAGTGCAAAAATTATTTGATACAACAACATATGACCATGCCTTTATAATTATTAAAGAGTTTGAAGATTGTATTAATGTTTGTAATAATATATTAGCAGTGGACAATAAAATAAGGTTAGTGGTTGTTGACCAATGGGGCGAATCTGATTTTAGAGGCATATCATCACATGTAACAATTATTAGATCTGATGACTTAATCTCAAATCATATGTACGATAATTTGCCAAATGTACCTAAAATTGCAAAAAATGTTGGGCTTGGAAACGGTGAGATTATGGAGATGCATATACCATTTGGAAGTAGTTATGCTTTTAGACATATAGGTTCAATTACTCAGCAAAAATGGAAAATAGTAGCTCTATATAGGGCTGGAAAGCAAATACTTCCGACAAACGCTACAATGATAAGACCAAATGATACACTTTTAACCGTAGGAAATCCTATGGTTCTGGATGGTATATATAAGCTTATTAATAAAAGAAAAGGTTTTTTCCCTGAGCCTTTTGGTAAACATATATTTCTTCTTCTTGACTTGAGATTTGATAGCAAAAGAGCATTAGAGTATATAGAAGAGAGTATATTTATGCTAAGTAAATTAAGTAAAAGAAAGCTTTGCATATATGTAATTTACCCAACTGATGTGACCTTGGTATCGAACATAAAAAGATTTCAATCTGAAAATATACAGGTAATCATATCTTTTGATGGAACAAATATAGCCTCATCTATTGAGTTTGAGATAAGCTCTTGTGATATTGGAATTGTTTTATGTAGCCAAAAAACATTTAAAAGCGATGATAGAAGCACAATGTTTTATGATTTAAGAAAATTAGTATATATATTTGGTAGAAATGCACTACAGCAAGTATCAAAAGCAGTTTTAGTTATGAAAAATGAAAACAAAATGGAGTCAATATCATCTGCTGTTTTCGATATTTGTGAAACATTTGAATTTTCACTTCAAATATCAGATTTTAATTCAGATATTGTATCAGAAGAGAGTAATATAATAGAGCGTCATTATGATGCAATGGCACCACTTTTTAATACTACAGTTAATTGTGAGTATAAAATTGCAAATCCTATTAGAGAAATTGCAAAAATGGAGCATATAATAGAAATAGCACCATATTCTAGCAAAAAAGTTCGTTCAAGTATCATAGAGTTTATGCTCTCAAAAAGTTTAGATTTCTTTATCTCGGCAAATAAACATCCAAAATTATTAATACCATTTGAAGCTAGTGATATATAGTACATTTTAAATATATTTGGATACAATAATATTAACTTGAACGCTATGGAGGCATGAAACTGTGGTAGTACCAATATCTCTCTCAAACGAAGCAACTTGTAACTACGATATTATTATTGATAAATTATCAAACCTTACTTTTGAAAATAAAGTGGCAATAGTTACAAATCCAACTATTTCTGCATTGCATCTAGAAAAATTACTATCAAAAATTAAAGCAAATGATATAAAAGTAATTACAATACCAGATGGTGAAGAGTATAAAACTATGCAAACTGTAGAAGATATACTTGGTGAGCTTTTCGAGTTTAAGTTTGATAGAAAATCACTGTTAATTGCATTTGGCGGTGGAGTTATTGGAGATATGACTGGTTTTACTGCTTCACTGTATCAAAGAGGCATTGACTTTATACAAATACCAACTACACTTTTGGCACAAGTAGATGCTAGTGTAGGTGGAAAGACTGGCGTTAATAACAAATATGGCAAAAATCTAATAGGTGCATTTTATCAACCAAAGGCTGTTTATATTGATCCATCATTTTTATCTACGCTCCCAAAAAGAGAGTTTGCTGCTGGAGTAGCTGAGATGATAAAAATGGCTGTAACTTTTGATAGAGATTTTTTTGAATTTTTAGAAAAATCAGATTTAAGTGATGAGAAAATCCTAGCAGAAGCAATAGCAAAAAGTGTTACAATCAAAGCTTCAGTTGTCAATCAAGACGAAAAAGAGCAGGGAATACGAGCTGCTCTTAATTATGGACATACTTTTGGTCATGTGGTAGAAAATGAGACAAAATATAAACAATATTTACATGGCGAGGCTGTAGCAATAGGTATAGTTATGGCGAATAGATTGGCTGTGAAATTAGGATTTATGAAATTAGAGGACGAGAAGAGAGTTTTGGAGTTATTGCATAAATATTATCTCCCTACAAGTTACGAGATAAAGGATGTAGAGAGCTTTTATGAGCATTTCTTTTTGGATAAAAAGAGTTCAAACAGTAAAATTAAATTCATACTTCCAATGGGCATAGGTGAGCATATTATGCCGTCAAATATAGAAAAAAGTACAGTAATTGATGTACTTACAGAATTCGGCAGTAATGTATGATTAAAAAATTATTTTTATTACTATCTATCTCCGTTTCATTGCATTCAGCTCCAAATGTTGATGAAAAACCAGCTACCACAGAAAAGGTATCTATAGTCGATATGAATAGCTCTAAAAAAGATCTTGACGAAGAGCTAAAAGACAGTATTTGGATTACATCTTATGAAAATTACAAAATATATCAACAGCTAAAAAGTAGTGAAAACCTTATTGAGACAAAAATAGCTAGATTAGAGCGAAAATCTACTTTATCAGATAGCCAAAAAGATACATTGCAAGAACTCACAAAGAACAAAGACGAAATAGATGGCAAACTAAAGCTACTTGGTGAATATACACAAGATCCATTCGAGAAATTAGTTGCCACAACAAAGATTGGTAATGTACCTAAAATAACAAATCCTTTTTCTATATTTTCAGCACTATCATTTCTTGAGAATATAAAAAGTGAACAGAGTAGTTATCAGAAGAAATATAAATCATTATCTAGTACAGTTGAAAATTTAAAGCAAAAAGAAAAACTGTTACAAGAAATGATTGCTTCTGTAGCAGATAATGAATTTTACAAAAAAGAACTTTCAGACACTAAAAAACTTTTGACAGCCATTGAGCCATACTTAGAAGTTGCCAAAAGTACACAGATGGTTTATGATAGAAAATTAGAAGAAGTAACAATAAGTGTAAATCAGGATATCAAACAAGAAAGCATAAAAACTATATGGGTTGGAATGACTATACTTGTACTTATTGGACTACTTTTTCTTGGTAAGTATTTGATGAAAAAGTATCTATTGGATTCAAAGCGTTTTTTCAAATTCAATAAAGTTCTAAATATTATTTTTATAATTCTTGTTGTCTTAGTGTTACTTTTTGCATATATAGAAAATGCTGGTTACTTGGTAACTATTTTAGGTTTTGCTTCGGCTGGTATAGCAATTGCCATGAAAGAGTGGTTTATGAGTGTCATAGGTTGGCTCTCTATATTATTTGGTGGCAGTATAAAGGTGGGTGATAGAGTTAGAGTAGTAAAAGATGGAATTGAATATGTTGGAGATATAATCAAAATATCTCCATTAAGAATGACTCTTTATGAAGATGTAACTTTGGTAACCTACACAACCAACAGACGAGCAGGTCGTATAATATTTATACCAAACAATTATATCTTTACAAATATGATAGCTAGCTATAATCATGACGATATGGATACAGTTTGGGATGGTATAGATTTTGTAGTTGCATTTGATTCAAATATAGAACAAGCATCTCGTATTGCAAAAGATATAGCATTGAAACATTCAAGTCAAAATATGAAACTTACAAAAAATAATCTAAATAAACTTCGCATGAAATATAATCTTCGCACAATGAATATGGAGCCTAGAGTCTTTACTCTAATAGGTGAATATGGAATGAAGATTAGTGTTTGGTATTATGCACATAGCTTCTCTATACTATCATTAAGAAGCAGTATAAGTAGAGATATAATAGATGAAATAAACAGACATGATGATATAGCAATAGCGTATCCAACTCAGTCTTTGAGAATAAAAAGTAACAATAAAGAGATTAATATATTATGAAAAAAGTTTATTTTAAAACATTCGGTTGCAGGACAAATCAATTTGATACGCAAGTGATGATATCAAAGATTGGAGAATGCCAAGTAGCCAAAGACGAGTCGGATAGTGATGTGGTTGTCGTTAATTCATGCACTGTCACCAATGGAGCAGATAGTTCTGTAAGACAATATATATCATCATTAAAAAGAAAAAATCCAAATATTAAGGTAATTTTAGCAGGTTGTGGATCTCACTCTAAAGGTGAAGAGCTTTTTAACGATGGTGCTGTTTTTGGTGTTATGGGACACTCAGAGAAAGAGAAGATATCTGAACTTATCTCAAGAGAAGAGAGATTTTATGAGATTGGCGATCTTAACCATATTGATACGACAATTGTGGAAAACTTTGTTGGTAAAAGTAGGGCGTTTATCAAGATACAAGAGGGGTGTGATTTTGAATGCTCATATTGCATCATACCAAGTGTAAGGGGCAGGGCAAGATCTCATGGCATTGATACTATACTTGAACAGATAAGGCTTCTTGCATCCAATGGTTTTGGTGAATTTGTATTGACCGGAACCAATATGGGTAGTTACGGTAAAGATATTGGACTCTCTTTAGCTACTTTGCTAAAAAGAATATCAAATATTAGAGGCGTGCGTAGAGTAAGGCTTGGAAGTTTAGAGCCTATACAAATAGATAGTGAAATGTTGGAGCTTTTATATGAGCCATGGATGGCAAAACATCTTCATATTGCACTGCAGCACACAAGTGATAAGATGCTAAAGATTATGAATAGAAGAAATGTGTTTCATAGTGATATAAAACTATTAGAAAAAGTTAGCGAGGCTGGTTATGCTATTGGTACAGATTTTATAGTTGGTCACCCAGGAGAGGGCGAAATAGAATGGAGTGAGGCAATAGAGCGAATCAAAGAGTTGCCGTTAACTCATATACATGCGTTTACATACTCAAAGAGAGACGGAACAAGTTCTGCAACGATGAAAAATGAAACAGTAAATGGAACAGTAGCGAAAGCTAGACATATGGAATTAACTGATATTATAAAAAATAAAAATTTAATATTTCGTAAAAATAATATGAAAAATTTGGATATTTTATTGGAAAGTGGTAAAGATAGTTTATACAAAGGGTATGATCAATATTATAATGCAATAGATGTTAAAAGTGATGCTGATTTAAAGGGTAACTGGATTATAGCAGATTGTATGGAGGTTGGTGATGAAAAAAATTGGCTCAAATATTAATAGCAACGCACAAATAAAATTAATATTTCTATTCCTCGGTATTTTACTACTATTGCTTGTTTATATGTTTAGTAGGGATAACTCGATATTAATTACAAAAACTGAAGCAGATATATTAAATAATAGCAACAAAATTGAGCAGGTTTTAGTGGATGGTGATTTTTTGTATCTAAAAACTGATAATGATATTTTTAGAATTTACAAATATGGCATTGATTCTCCAGCATATTTTGCTAAATATCCAGTAGAAATCAAAAGTAATAGTTTTTTACCAATCGTCTTAGGTTTGTTGTTTGTACTTGCTTTGTTAATCTTCTTGTTTTATTATTTCAAGCCAGCCACTATAGATAATATACTATCAAAAAAAATAACAAAATCAAAAGATGAAGAGATAGTAAAAGGAAAAATTAAGGCTATTAAATCATCGATTGGATTTAAAGATGTTGCTGGCATAGATGATGTAAAAGAGGAGCTAGAAGAGATAATAGATTTTTTGAAATATCCGCAAAAGTACAAAGAGATTGATTTGAGACTTCCAAAAGGTTTATTACTTGTTGGCCCCCCAGGTGTTGGTAAAACAATGATAGCAAAAGCTGTTGCAGGAGAAGCATCTGTGCCATTTTATTATCAAAGTGGTGCATCTTTTGTTCAGATATATGTTGGTATGGGTGCAAAAAGAGTAAGTGAACTCTTTATGGAGGCAAAGAAAAATGCACCAAGTATTATTTTTATAGATGAAATAGATGCAGTTGGAAAGAGCAGAACTGGGCATCAAAATGACGAACGAGAAGCAACGCTTAATCAATTACTAACAGAAATGGATGGTTTTGAAGATAGTGCTGGAGTGATTGTGATAGGTGCAACAAATAAAATAGAGGTATTAGATGAAGCACTACTTAGAGCTGGTAGATTTGATAGACGAATCTTTGTCTCTTTACCTGATTTCGATGAGAGGGTGAAAACTTTAGAGCTATATCTAGCAAAGAAAAACTATAGTTTAGAAATAGATAAAATTGCAAAAATGAGTGTAGGCTTTAGTTCTGCATCCTTGTCAGCATGGGTTAATGAAGCAGCATTTAATGCATTTAGAAATAACAACAAAATTATAAGTATAGATGATTTTGAAGCAGTAAAAGAAAAGGTTTCGATAGGTAAAAAACGAGTCGTAATATTAAGCAACAAAGAGCGAGAAATCAAAGCAACATATCAAGCAGCAAAAGCACTGATAGCTTCACTGTATGGTATTAATTTTGATAAAATCGGTATATCAGAAACACTATTTCATGCTCCAAGCGATATGATTTTGTCAAAAAAATATCTATTTAATCTTTTGATGGTAAAAGTTGCTGGAACAATAGCAACAATGAACAAATATAACGATACATTTGATATTGGTGACTATGATATTAAAAATGCAAGAGATATTGCATTTAATATTTCCAATAACTTTGATATACTCATAAGTCCAAATGGAACTAGTGATGAATTACTAAATGAAGCATCACAAAATGTTAAAAAAATACTTATGAAATTTACTTCAGTGCAAGATGATATTGCAGAATTTATTCTTGAAAATGAGAGTATTACACAATCAGATACTTTTAAAATGTTAGATAATGTACTTTAGTGGATTTTGTTTAAAAAATGAAGAAAAGTTATTTGATTCATTATTTATGCCTAGTGAATATACCGTTGCTGGATTTAGCTATGGTGCTC
The DNA here is from genome assembly GCA_022736375.1 of Arcobacter nitrofigilis. Classification (GTDB taxonomy): domain Bacteria; phylum Campylobacterota; class Campylobacteria; order Campylobacterales; family Sulfurovaceae; genus BN30871. Next base: position 9,294 of record DZCE01000011.1, read on the forward strand.
AACAGGCATTAGAATACTCATTGGCTTCTACTACGAGCAGGATAGATAAAATTATTTTATTATCGCCTGCATTCTTTCAATCTTCTTCACCATCTTTTATTAGAGCGCAGGAGAGATATTTTAATACCAATAGAGATCAATATATAGAGCAATTTTATTCTAATGTCTCATATCCAGTCGGTTCAAGCATGATTGAACATTTTAAATCACAAGGAACAGCACAAGAGCTAAAAGAACTTTTGACATATCTATGGGATGAAGAAAAGTTGAAAATTCTTATAAATAGAGGAATAGAGATAGAGGTTTTTATTGGTGGTATGGATAAAATAGTTGATACGGAAAAATGTTTAGATTTTTTTTCCAAAATATGCACTGTGTATTTAATAAAAAATGCTGGACATTTATTGTATATTAAGTAATATTAAATAAGGAAAATAAAATGGTTATAGTAATCACTGGTTGTAGTAGTGGAATAGGGCTTGCTACTGCATTGCACTTAAAGGAACATGGCTTCAATGTTTGCCCAACTGCTAGAAATCAACACGATGTGGATATGCTAAAAAATATTGGATTTAAAGATGCATTACAGCTTGATGTAACAAATAATAAGCAAATTGCCAGTGCCATACAATATATTGTTGATAAACATAAAGTGATAGATGTGTGGTTTAATAATGCAGGGTATGGTCAACCATCGATGATTGAGGATTTGCCAACAGAGGTATTAAAAGAGCAGTTTGAGACCAATGTATTTGGTTTACATGAATGCACTAGGCAAATACTAAAAGTAATGAGAAAACAAGGATATGGTAAAATTATACAGCACAGTTCGGTTTTAGGCATTATTTCATTAGCTGGGCGAGGTGCATACAATGCAAGTAAATACGCTGTAGAAGGACTTAGTGACACACTAAGAGTTGAATTAAAGGATACTGATATTAGCGTGGTTACTCTTAATACAGGTCCTATAACTAGCAATTTTCGTATCAATGCCATCAAAAAGCTAAAAGAAAATATAGATATTGATAGCTCAATCCATAAAGAGGCTTATAAAGCAAATATCAATGGAACTGGTAAAAGAGTACCATTTAACGAAGATGCGTTATATGTGGCACGAATTGTACACAAGATAATAGTTTCGAAACGACCAAAGCCAAGATACTACATCACTAAAGCTACTTATCTGCTAGGAGGATTAAAAAGAGTGCTTAGCACTAACGCACTTGACTATATACTTAGAAAGATTTAATTTTAATAGAATTAATATTATGTTAACCAAATCGTAAAATGAAAGCCATATGCCAATAAATACTACTTCTTGAATAGCTCAAATCTGGAAATACGCAGCAAATATCTACTTCTATAATTGTTAGACACTAAAATACAAAAAACTTCATACTAAAATACAAAAACAATATGATAAATACAATATAACAACTACTATATCGGGCTTAAACACAATATTATGAACATTTGTTAATTACAATAGATATTGATACTTATTGTATATGAACAATTGTTCACTTTATTTTTGACAAATATTTCTATAAATGAACATTTGTTCATATCTTACTATTGACTTACGAACAAATGTTCACTATAATAGCAATATTATAAGCAGGAGCGTTGAGTTATGAGTAGTGATATAAATTTAAAAGAACTTAGTAGAGGATTTAAGACCAAAAAAAGCATATTGGCAAGTTCACTTGCTCTATTCTCTTCTAATGGCTTCAAGGCAACTACTGTGAGAGATATAGCTAATAGTGTTGGTGTAAAGCAAAGTGCACTATATAATCACTTTAAAAATAAAGATGAGATACTCGAAACTCTCATAGAAGAGCTTATGACATCGGCTATTGCTAATATTTTTACACCAAAAGATAGCCCCAGTGAGCGATTACATGGTAAGTCCATGCTACTTTCAATTTCTACTACATTTAAACTTATTAGTTTTGATATTAAAAATGAAGCGTTATTCAAGCTTTTAATACAGGAGATATATAATAATGAACGAGTGAGAGAGATATATAATGAGTATTTTTATCAGACTAATGTGAAAAAATTATCCTCCATACTATTTGAAATGATGCAAAATGACACAATAAGGTCAAATGACCCATTAATATTAGCAAATGAATTTTTTTCCCCTCTATTTTTCTATCAAATGCAAATTTCACTCTTGAAACAAGATAAGAAATCTACATCAGCAGTTGTTTCCCTATTTGAGAAGCATGTTGATTTTTTTTGGGACAATATCAAGAGTGAACGCTGTTGATATGATTTAATATGTTCAAGTCAAGTCTATATTTAAAGCGACATTAGGGTACAATATTTTGAAATATTTTACACTTATTATGTAAAATCCTTCTTGAAAAGCTACGAGCTTTGCGAAGTAGAAAACTCATTTGTTAGGAAACAATACTATGACATGTCACAAACCAGTTTATATCACAACCCCAATCTATTATGTAAATGATATTGCTCATATAGGTCACGCATATACAACCATTATAGCTGATACTATAGCTAGGTATTCAAGACTACTTGGCTATGATACATATTTCTTGACAGGTACCGATGAACATGGGCAAAAAATAGAAGAAGCAGCACTCTCTAGAGGTGAAACACCAAAAGCATATGCTGATAAAATCTCTGCTACTTTTAAAAATCTATGGGATGAGTTTGAGATTTCATACGATTCTTTTATTAGAACTACTGATGAGAAACACAAAAAAGGTGTTCAATATGCTTTTTCTAAAATGCATGACAATGGCGACATATATAAGGATGTCTATAAAGGGCATTACTGTGTCTCTTGTGAGGCATTTTTTACAAAAATACAGCTTGTAGATGAGAGTGGCTGTCCGGAGTGTGGCAAAGCTACCTCTATAGTCGAAGAAGAGAGCTACTTTTTTAAATTATCAAAATATCAAGACAAATTATTGGCATGGTATAACGAAAATCCTGATTGTATATTGCCAAAAAGCAAGAGAAATGAAGTTATCCGTTTTGTTGAGGGAGGACTTGAGGATTTATCAATTACTAGAACTAGTTTTGATTGGGGTGTAAAATTACCGACAAATTTAAATGATCCAAAGCATGTAATGTATGTGTGGCTTGATGCTCTTATGAATTATCTAACTGCTCTTGGATATGGAGATGATGAGGCTGGAATGAAATATTGGCCTGCTAATGTCCAATTAATTGGTAAAGATATTTTGAGATTTCATGCAATATATTGGCCAGCATTTTTGATGAGTCTTGATTTGCCACTACCTAAACATATCGCAGCTCATGGTTGGTGGACTAGAGATGGCGAAAAAATGAGTAAATCAAAAGGCAATGTTGTTAATCCCAAAGAGGTAGCTGATGCATATGGCTTAGATAATTTTAGATATTTTATGCTTAGAGAAGTGCCTTTTGGTGGAGATGGTGATTTTAGTCAAAAGGCATTGATTGATAGAATAAATAACGATCTTGGAAATGATCTTGGTAATCTTCTTAATCGTCTAATTGGCATGAGCGAAAAATATTTTGAGTGCAATATTGATTCGTCAAGAGTTCTTGAATTTTACAATGATGAGCTTGTGGAGGTTAAACAATCTCTAATTAAGCTTGAGCCAATGATGTTTGATATGCAAATTCATAGATATTTAGAGGAGCTTTGGAGACCATTATCGGTAGCAAATAGAGCAATTGATAAATATCAACCATGGGTACTTATGAAAGATGGTAAAACTGATGAAGCTATGGCATTAGTTGCTTTAATTGCTAATATACTTGCACGAGTTGCTATAATGCTCTATCCTATAATGCCCAAAACAACACAGACAATATCAGATGCTTTAAATTTTGAGATTGATAATGAGTCATTTGTTAAATTAATAAGAGATGATGAGCTTCTAAATAAATTTACAATTTCAAAAGTCCCTCCTCTATTCCCTAGAATTGAAGAGTCATTATTGGAAATTGTTGAGACTACAACAGTAGAAAATACAAATAAAAAAGTAACAATTAATAATGTTAAAACTGAGTCAAATGATAATGATGGAGTTGCACTTATAGGTATTGATCAATTCTTTTTAACTTCACTAAAAATAGGTACAGTAATAGAGGCGGCAGAAGTGCCAAAGAGCGATAGACTTTTAATACTTCAAGTTGATATTGGCGAAGGCAAGCCAAGACAAATTGTGGCAGGTATAAAAGAGTTTTATGCTCCAACGGATTTAATAAATACACAAGTGTGTGTTGTAGCTAATCTAAAACCAGCTAAGCTAATGGGAAATCATAGTGAAGGAATGTTGCTTGCCGCAAAAGATGAAAATGGCTTGCATTTAATACGCCCAGAAGCACCAAAAATGAATGGAACGCCAATAAGATAATGAATATAAGCGATATTATAAATATAACAGAAGGGCAACTAGTTAATAGCCCGAAAATACAATCTATAGAGGCGGCAAGTGTATATGCATCAAAGATTGATCACGGAGATTTGTTTTTCTCATCACTACAAGAAGATATTGATACAGCAATATCAAATGGGGCATATGCAATAGTTTATGACAATGATGAGATAATTCAAAACGATACAGAGATAGCATGGATAAAAGTTTCAGATATTGCTCTTGCTGCTATGAAGCTTGTTAGATTTGTTCTTTTGAAAAAAGAGGCTGATTTTTATCTGTTAACAGCGCATGAACTTAGCTTTGTAAAAATGCTAATAAGCGACAGACGAAATATTTCTATTATCCCATCTGATTGGAAAAAAGCTTTTGAGATGATGGTGAACTCTCCAAGTAGACTATTTATAGGTGATGATGATGAGTTACTTAGAATGATTAAACCTGATGTTAAAAGATTAAAAAAAGAAGTAGAGTGGCAGATAGTTAATGAAACACTATTTAGATCAACATTTAAAATGAATGGTTATGTTTATCAAGATTATGAACTGGCACCATTTCATATGGAAGCCTTTTCGAGAGCTTTGGCTTTATTTGAGACCCATGATATAAAATATGAGATAGAAAAACTTAGATACACAAAGCATTTTTTACCTGTATTTATAGATAATAATTTGCAAACAGTTCCAGCTGGTAAAAGTGATAAAGTTGTAGTTTTTATAGACAATATGGAAGATGTTGCAAAGTCTCGTGAGTATATGAAATATAAAATGAAGTGGCTAAAAAGCATAGTCTTAACGCCTCCAAAAACTAAAATAGAGGGATATGATAATCCAATTTGGTTTAACGATGCAAATGATGTTCATAATACTCTAAAAAATAGACATTATAATTATGCTTTTATATTAAATTCAGATAAAAGCATATTGCCAAAATTACAAGAAAATTTTAGTCTATTTTACTTATAATTTAAATAACTTAGGCTAGAATCTCATAATTTTAAAAAACCAAAGGATTTAAATTATGAAGAGAATAATTTTAGCTATTTTTACCCTACTTTCATTTGTTAATGCTGATGTGAAAAATATTGTTGTCAGTAAAGCCTTATTAGCCAAACCAATGAAAATTATAGACATTAGAACTCCAGCCGAGTGGTCTAAAACTGGAATAATAACTGGTGCCCATACAATTATGTTTTTTGATGAAAAGGGAAATATGAAAACAGATGCATTTGAAGTTAAGTTGCGTAAAATTGTAAAGAAAAATGAGCCATTCGCCTTAGTGTGTCAAACTGGTACCAGAACTGCACTTGCAGCCCAATTTCTTTCCGAAGAAAGAGGATATGAAAATGTCATAAACTTACAAGGTGGAATGTCAAAGTTAATTCGTGAAGGCTATAAAACAACCCCGTACAGAGGTCGCTAATAGAGCTATTTTTTGGGCTTAAGCTCAGAAAAGCTATGCTCTAAACTATCTAAAAAATGTTCGATTTTAAGACCTATGCTTTCCATGAAATTTTTTGTTTGTTTCATATCTATTTCTATTTTTTTATCATCCAGCGTAACACCAATATTTTCTGACATATCCAGACTACCATCTTTTATGCCCTCACCAATATTTTGGGCAGTATTCTCTATATGTTGCTGAATATTAGTAAAAAAATCTTTCGTTTTTTCTAAATCAATTGCTATCTTTTCATCTTCAATATCTATCCCTATTTTGGATAATGTTTCTTTTGGCATTTTCTATCCTTTTAGATTTTTATTTCGTATTATATCATGGTTATTCTTTATGTGCTAATAATCAGCTATTGAGCCAATTTTCGGTACAATCTTATAATTAAAATTAAGCTTGCTAAGGATTATATATGGGATTAGGAATAGGACTGGTTGGATTGCCAAATGTAGGAAAATCAACAACATTTAACGCACTTACAAAAGCACAAAATGCACAAAGTGCAAACTACCCATTTTGTACAATTGAACCCAATAAGGCAGTAGTTGCAGTTCCTGACATTAGACTAGAAGAGCTAGCTAAAATCGTAAAGCCAGAAAGAATACAATACTCCACTCTGGATTTTGTTGATATTGCAGGTCTTGTAAAGGGAGCTAGCAGAGGTGAAGGACTTGGAAATAAATTTTTATCAAATATTCGTGAAACAGAAGTAATTTTACATATTGTTAGATGTTTTGATGATGATAATATTGTGCATGTTGAGAATTCTATTGATCCAATCAGAGATGTTGAAATTATAGAGCAGGAGTTATTACTTGCTGATATGGACTCCCTTCAAAAAAGAATAGATGCACTAAACAAAAAAAGCAAGGGCAATGATAAAGATGCAAAAGCTCAACTTGAAATTGCAGAAGAACTAATGGTGTATATTAACGATGGTAGCCCTATTTCTAGTTTTGAGAAATGTGATGATGAGGCATTTATTGGATTGAACAGAGACCTTAGATTTCTTTCAAACAAAGAGATAATATACGGTGCCAATGTAGATGAAGATGGACTAACTGAAGATAGTGATTATGTGAAAGCATTAAAAGAATATGCTAAAAAATACAATAGAGAAGTTATAAAACTATGTTCTAAAGTAGAAGAAGATATGGTTGATTTCGATGATGAAGAAAAAAATGAGATGCTTAGTTCACTTGGGGTTGAAGCATCAGGGCTTGATCAGATTATCAAAATTGGATTTGATAAACTTGGACTTATGAGCTATTTTACAGCTGGAGTTAAAGAGGTTCGAGCGTGGACAATTTATAAAAATACAACCGCTCCAAAAGCTGCTGCTGTGATACATAATGACTTTGAAAAAGGTTTTATACGAGCAGAAGTTATAGCATATGATGATTATATAGCTTGTGGTGGTGAAAGTGGAAGCAAAGATGCTGGTAAAATGAGACTAGAAGGAAAAGAGTATATTGTAAATGATGGTGATATTATGCACTTTAGATTTAATGTCTAAGGAATATGGAATGAGAAGCCTATCTTTTTTGGTTATATGTTTTGCTTTTATTGCGTGTGGAGACAAAAAGGCATCTTTTGTTGCGACATTAAGTAGTGAAACAAATAGAACGCGAACAATAGAGATTATAAAAGAAAATCTTGTAAAAAATAAATTTGAGATTATAAGCGAGAGTGTTAACCCTACCATTGCTAAGCCAAACTCAGCTCTAAGACCACAAACCATAATATCTTTTGAGAATAAAGCTTATGCACAAATGTTATTGGTATGTAATCCAAGTATGGGTCTTGATATACCATTTAAGATAGCCGTTTGGGACAATTACGAAGGTGTAACGAAAGTAAATTATATAAATCCAGAGTATCTTTCTTTGACACACAATATAAAAGATAAAGCATGTATAGAGATAATAAATAGAACTAAAATATCTATTGAAAAAGCATTAGATGGTGTTGCTAAATAGAAGATAATAATATGCTTTTTAATTCTAAAATATCTTTGATAGAGTTTTTATGATTACTAAAACCCCAGTCAACCATAATGTAGTCCATAAGGATATTCTCTGCAGCCATCATATCTCTTTCTCCATCTCCAACAAAAATTGATTGTTTAACCTCTAAACCAGTAATCTTAATATTTTCATGAAGCATATCTGGATGCGGTTTACCTTTTGTTACATCATCAAAGCATACTATGGCATCAAAAAACTCTACAATTCCAAGATGAGTTAGCGATTCAAGGGCAGAAACTCGATATGCATTAGTAGCAACTCCTAGTTTAAAACCACTATTTTTAAGTTCAATTAATAAATCAAAAACACCATTGTATAATATCAATTCAGATTTATGATTTGCGCTGTAATATTGACTAAATAGCTTTTCATGTTCTTTTGTAAAAGCTTGACTTTTGTAAAAATATTGAGCTGGATTAACAGAATGGTCATTGATTTTAGAAATTATATCTTTATGTGTTAAGCGAGGGAAATAGTGTTGTTCCCTAACATAGTTAATTGAGTTCGAAATAGCTACCGAGCTATCAATTAAAGTACCGTCCATATCAAATATGACTAGTTTTTTATCTGTCATATGCTTTATATTGTTCCAATTGTTTCGCCAAATTTTACATGCTGATTGATTTTTAAATTTGAATAATTGATTGTATCTTTCTCTGAAAGTATTACAACTGTTGAGCCCATTTCAAACCAACCAAGTAAATCACCTTTTTGTACTTCTAGATTTTGATATGTTTGTTTTACGCACAATTTATTATTCATATTTGTTTGTAATGAGTCATCAAAACTAAATACCATTTTACCAACATTTAGAGCACCTACAAGTATAAAAAATAGTAACTTGCCATCATTCGTTTCGCATTCTAGAATCACTCTTTCATTTTCTATAAAAAGATTTAGTTTGTTTCTTAGAAGTGGCATATTAACTGGGTATAATTTACCAGGAATGTGAGTTGCACTCTTAATTTTCATATCTATTGGTGTATGATATCTATGATAATCTTTTGGTGATAGGTAAAAGTTTGCGAAATCACCATTGATAATTTTATCAGCTATATGACTATAATTCTCACCCAATAGCTCTTTTGTGGAATAGCTCATGCCTTTGATTTGATATGCTTGGTCACCATTGATTTTTCCGAAATCAGTAACTAATGCATCAACAGGAGATATTACCACATGGGAACTGGTATCAAATTTTATAGGCTCTATAAGAGCTCTAGTAAATAGTAAATTAAGAGATTTATAACTAGTTGGCGTATTAAATCTTCCCATATCTAAACTTATTAGCTTGACATAGGAATTATTAATAATATTTTGAAATACCGAAGGGAATTCACAAGATGCAAATCTTCCGAATGCTCTAGCAATTAATGAAGTGTAGTGTGATTTATACATTTTGATAACCTAATTTTTCTAAAGCTTTTTTCATTAGTGCTATATGATAATTTTCTTGATTACTAATGAAGTCAAAGAACTTTGATAGTGACTCACTCTGGACACCAACTGCATCTGAGAGTTTTTTGCACTCTTCTTTGGCAGCAAGCTCCTCATCGATACCAGATAATAAAAATTCGACGATATCATCAATAATATAAATCTCTTTTGCTATCACTCTAGGCACACCAAGGATTCCCATTTCACTCATCATATCAGCGAATTTTCTAAAGTGAAAAAAGCTCTCTTGAATAAGTATCTCAAAAATATTAGCCAACTCCAAACTACTTGTATGTGCCTTTAAATAATTATAAATCATTATTAATTCATATTCTTTATAGCTCTCCTCAAATAAAAAGAAAGTTAATGCGTCAATTGCATCTTGAGATAGTTTTGTATCTTTTAGGGACATATTCATTGCGAATGAAGTTACTTCCTCGTCTGCAATATTGTTGATACTATATAATATATATTCAATATCACTTGATATCCGATGGGATAAATCTTTATTGTTTGTATCAATCATTGATAGCTCAAGTTGTTTTAGTCTATTTGCAATATCGTGTAGTATACTCTTTAGAGAGTCTACTTTGATTGGAATTTGATTTCTATCATAATTATATGCGATATTATGTTTGATACATTCATTTTCTATCCATCTGAAATGCCTAAAAACTATTTCTGAGTATTCGAGTAGTTTTTTCGAATTATCTATATCTTTACTCATAAACGAACTCATAAAAAGCTCAAGCCATAGCTCATGAGATTGTATTAAAGCACTATTCATTTTCATTCTCCTGTTGATTTTCGTTATCTACTACGCAGTTGTTTGATATTTTGTATGTAATCATTGGAAAGTCACTATCTTTTTGACGCTCCATGTATGTATCTATAGCAGCTTTTAGCGCCAAAGCTACCATTTCAGAACAAGCTGCCTCTTCTGGTGGTATATTATCGAGCATTCCCAGGGTCGCACCAACCAATGCTTCAGCTCGCTCAAATGTTTGACCAATAGCTTCACTTGTGATTATTGAACCAGCTATTACAGTTGTCATGCAACCAATTGCTTGGAATTTAATATCTTCTATAATGGGCTCATTTTCATTTGTAACTTTTAGAAAAATTATTACTTTTTCACCATTATGAGGATTCTTGCCTATCCCTTCACTGTCGCTATTCTTTATGACACCGTAATTTTTAGGCTCCATCATATGTTCCAAAAGATTACTATCCAACTTGTCTCCTTGATTTTAACTATGTAAATTATATCTATAAATTATTAAATTAGTACGAAGTGATGGGTATGTGAGAAATATGGGCTCAACTATATACAATCAATTATGCTATAATGCTACATATTAACTCAAGGGTGGCAAATATGCCTTTTGATTCACTTAATCAAACATTACGAACAAATATTTTAAATCTCGGATACGACAAACCAACTCCAATACAATCAAAAGCCATTCCAATTGCTTTGAGCGGTAAAGATATTATTGGGGCTGCTCAAACAGGTACTGGTAAAACAGCAGCTTATGCATTACCAATCCTTCATATGATGAGAAAAGCTGAACCTTTAGAATTTGGGAGAACAAAAGCATTAATTGTTGTGCCGACAAGAGAGCTAAGTGATCAGATTACTAAAGCAATTAGAAATTATTCAGACGGACTAGAATTTAGAATATTAAATATATCTGGTGGAATAAATATGACAAAACAAATATCTTCTCTTGAGAGAGGTGCAGATATTATTGTCGCTACTGCTGGTAGATTTTTAGAGCTAAACAAACAAGGTCACATTCCACTTTCAAAAGTTCAGTTTTTAGTCCTTGATGAAGCTGATACTATGTTAGATATGGGTTTTATTAGGGAAATTGAGGCGATAATTGATATGTTGCCAACAAAAAGACAAACCATGTTATTTTCTGCCACTATGAGTGGAGCGGTTAAGAGATTAAGTGAAAAAATACTCAATAAGCCAATGTTAGTAGAGATAGATAATTTATCTCCAGCTGATTTAACTATCACTCAAATAGTTCATCCAGTAGTCAAAGAGCAAAAAAGTGAACTATTGTCATATCTGATTGGCTCAAATAATTATCCACAAGTACTTGTTTTTACTCGCAATAAGGCTACTGCAGACGAGGTTAGTTTGCATCTAAAAAATAGTGGATTAAACTGTGTTACAATTCATGGTGACAAAAAACATGGTGCTAGAGATAGAGCATTAAGCGGATTTAGATCTGGCGAATATCCTATTTTGGTAGCCACTGATATAGCCGCACGGGGTCTTGATATTGACGACTTGGGTGTTGTCATTAATTATGATATACCTCATGTCATTACAGATTATATACACCGTATTGGTCGTACAGGAAGGGCAAATAAAAATGGTATAGCTATAACTTTACTATCATCAAATGAACTTATTTCATGGAAAAAAATAGAATTGTTGCTAGGCAAAGCCCCGCAAAGAATTGAGGTAAAAGGATTTGAGCCTCCTGCTGGACTTGTTACAAAAACAAGAGGTAAAAGCTTGCTAAAAGAAGAAGCTAGACCAAAAAGAGCAAATGGTGCATTTGGGAACAGAAAGAAAAAAGAGTTAGTGCAACCAAAATATGCATCAAAAAGAGGTCCAAAAGTAGCTAGACCAATTGAAGAAAAGAATAAAAAACAGAAAAAAAGATAACTTTACTCTGTAATTCTTTTAATTCTATTTGGTTGTTTTTTACCTTCAATAATAAATCGCAATGCATTTAAGCGTATAAAGCCTTCAGCGTCAGCTTGATTATATACATTATCTTCTTCAAAAGTAGAGTGTGCTTCACTGTATAGTGACTCATTTGAGCTTCTACCAACAACCATTACACCACCTTTATATAATTTAACTCGCACATCACCATTTACATTTTCTTGGGTTGCATCTATTGCTGCTTGAAGCATTTTTCGTTCAGGACTCCACCAGTAACCTGTGTAGATAAGCTTAGCATATCTTGGCATTAACTCATCTTTGAGATGTGACTCTTCACGGTCAAGTGTAATAGACTCAATAGCACGGTGAGCTTTAAGCATAATAGTTCCACCAGGAGTTTCATAACAACCTCTAGCTTTCATACCAACATATCTGTTTTCAACTATATCAAGTCGCCCTATTCCATGCTTGTTACCGTAATCATTTAGCGTTTTAAGTATGGTTGCAGGACTCATAGTCTCACCATTTATGGCTGTTGGATCACCCTTTTCATATGAAATAGTTATGTATTCAGCCTCATCTGGTGCATTTTCTGGACTTGTTGTCCATAGCCACATACTCTCTTCAGGTTCATTGCTAGGATTTTCTAAGTGTAACCCCTCATAAGAAATATGCAGTAGGTTTGCATCCATTGAGTATGGGCTAACTGCTGGATTACCATTTTCATCAAGATGTTTTTGTGAAATTTCAATACCATGATCTTTTGCATATGCTAGTAGTTTTTCGCGACTATTTAGATCCCACTCTCTCCACGGTGCAATTACTGCAATATCTGGGTTAAGAGCTAAATATCCAAGCTCAAATCTAACTTGGTCATTGCCTTTGCCTGTTGCTCCATGACTCACAGCGTCAGCTCCAGTTTGCTTTGCTATTTCTATCTGTTTTTTTGCAATAAGTGGTCTAGCTATTGATGTGCCTAGCAGATATTCACCCTCATATATTGCATTTGCTCTAAACATTGGGAATACAAAATCTTTTACAAACTCTTCTCTTAGATCAAGTATAAAAATATTTTCTGGCTTAATGCCCATTGCTAGAGCTTTTGCTCTTGCTGGCTCCACCTCTTCACCTTGACCTAAGTCCGCTGTAAATGTAATTACTTCACAATTGTATTCGTCTTGTAACCATTTTAGAATTATGCTTGTATCAAGCCCTCCACTGTATGCTAAAACAGCTTTTTTAATAGTTTTTTTTGCCATATTTTTACCTTCTATATTAATAAAGAATTTTAACATAATGTTGGTTAGATATTGCTATTATGGTGTTATTGTATGAAAAGGAGATTTGAAAAATGCAAAGAATAATTATTTTATCATTAGGATTGTTATTGAGTGGATGTGCTGTAAAAAAAGAGTGCGAAACATGTAAAAGCTATATCGCTCCGCCAGCAAAAATAGATGAGTGTAAGGCAAATGAACTTCAATACTTAGTTGGCAAAGACAGAACAGTTTTGTATACTATGAGATTTGGAGTTACGGTTAGAATATTGGAGTCCAATAGTATAGTAACTATGGATTATTCACCATCTAGAGTTAATATTTATATCAACAAAAATGGAAAAATACAATCTGTGAATTGTGGATAACTCTACATAAATGCCAATAATGATGCCGTTACGGCAACATTAAGTGATTCTACTCCTCGTTTCATTGGTACTACAATACTCTCATTACTTAATTTTTCCATCTCTTTGCTTACCCCATTAGTCTCATTCCCTAGTATAAAAATCTTATTTTCATTAGTTTTTATATTTCTGTATGATTTGTTTGTATCTAGTGATAAAGTATATATCTTTGTGTCGTTAGATTTAAATTTTTGCAATGTTGCGAATAGATTGTTTGTTTGGATTATTGGCATTTTAAATATTGTACCAACACTTGCTTTTATTGCCAGAGGTGTTATGGATGATGCACCTTTTGATGAGAGTATAAGCGCATCAATATTTCCAGCACAGCTTGACCTTATAATCATACCTATATTTTGAGGATTTGTAACACCATCTAGGGCAATAATTGTAAAATCTTTATTGTTTAATATAAATTCATCTTCATTTATGAAAGCATCCATTTTTATATCAAGAGCCACACCTTGGTCTTGTTTTGCATTTTTTGATATTCTGGAAAGTTGTAGCTTGTCATGATAAGCAATTTCAATATTTTTTTTACTACAAATATCTATCATGTCATCTATGATTTGTGCTTTTTGGTTTGAGGTTGAAAGGTGAAGCTTGTTAGGTTTTATATTGTTATCACTTAGAGCTTCCAAAACAGCATTTCTGCCATAGATGGTAAGAGTTTTTGCAAAACTAGATTTTTTGTCTATATATTCTTTGGAATCTTTCAATGCCCTACTCGCCATTCCAAGCTAATTTTACTTTTCCATTTTCATCGGTTACAGTAGATGGCATCCCCATTATGTTATACCCTGCATCTACATAGTGAATTTCCCCTGTTACACCACTACTGAGGTCGCTTAATAGATACATTCCGCTATTTCCTACCTGCTCTAATGTGATATTTTGCTTGAGTGGTGAGTGGGCTGCATTCCACTTGAGCATAAAGCCAAATTCCCCTATTCCAGCTGATGCTAGAGTTTTCATTGGCCCTGCACTAATCGCATTGACCCTAATGCCATCTTTGCCTAAATCTTCTGCTAAATATTTTGTGGTCATTTCAAGTGCTGCTTTTGCTACGCCCATAAGATTATAATTGGGTATATATTTTACTCCACCATAATAGCTAAGCGTTAATATTGAACTAGTGCTACTCATTATGGGCTTAAGTTCTCTCGCTAACTCAATCAAAGAATATACAGATATATCCATAGCGATAGCAAATGACTCTTTTGGTATATCTACAAATCTACCAGTTAAACCATCTTTTGGAGCAAAAGCAATTGAATGAACAATAAAATCAATCTCACCAAAATCTTTTTTTAGTGATTCCCTGAGGGCTACAATCTCCTCAGGATTGCTTACATCGCACGGATAGAATTTTTCGCTGCATCCTAGCTCATCAGCGATTGGAGCTAGTTTTTCTCCAAATCTTTCATTTAGAAATGTGATAGCAACTTCAGCACCTTGTTTACAACATGCTTCAGCTATTCCATAAGCTATCGATTTTTTATTTGCTATACCAAGTATAACACCTTTTTTGCCTTGCATAACCATTCTGATAACTCCTATAATTAATAATTGATAGCATTTTATCATTTTTTAGATATGATTATGAAATGAATATGGAAAATATACTAATTGTAAACAGTGGTGGAACCTTTAATAAAATATATAATAGAGTTAGTGGCAAATTAGATATAGATACAAGCTCTAAAAGCCTACTTGAGATAATGAACAAATGGCTTTGTAAATTCGATGTTATTGAGACAATAGGTAAAGACAGTTTGGATTTCATAGATAGTGATAGAGAGTTACTACTTTCCATAATATTAGAAAACGCAAATAAATATAAAAAAATTATAATAATCCATGGTACTGATACGATGCATATTAGTAGCGATTATTTGGATAAAGCCAATTTGGATTTAGTTATTGTTTTTACTGGAGCCATGACGCCATATAGTATTGACTCAACAGAAGCTACTGCGAATTTATGCTCTGCGATGGGCTATGCAACCAGCATGCATGAAGCTGGAGTTTATGTAGCTATGAATGGCAACTTTGGAAGTCAAAAATCAATCAAAAAAGATAGATTAAATGGTAGATTTACGAGCTAAGAGCACATTTCTTGTTTTAGTTTCTCTTGATTTAGTTTTTTAGTTAACACAGCATTTAGTTTTGTATATTTTTCTTCGTCAATATTAAGCTCTGTACACGCAGTTTTTATATCATTTAGATTCGAAGTTAATTTAAGTAGCTTATACTCTTTTTTTGTCAATCGTTTTTTTAGAACTTCGCTCAATTGCTCATCGCTTCTCAGTGGTCTTATCAATATTGATATTCTACTTTTTATCTCAGTTTGTAATTTGTTCATTTTTTTCCTTATTTTATTAAATTTGTAGCTACCAAGTAACCAATACCAGCAAGTATAATCGTTCCAAATAGATTTATAGATATATTTGCCAAAGCAGTTGCATATCTACCGCTATCAAGCATAAAAAAGCTCTCCATCGCAAAAGTTGAATATGTTGTTAATGCACCCAAAAAACCTGTTATTAAAAAAGTTTTCAAATATGGAGATATATGCGCATGATGGCTAAAATAGCCCATTAGTAGACCTATGATGAGGCTACCAACTAGATTAACCGTCATTGTTCCATATGGAAAATTAGAACCTAAATATCTACTGGATATCTCATTTGCGTATAGTCTAGCTACAGCACCAATAGCACCTCCACTAGCGACTGCGATTAGTGTATTTATATTCATAATCTATAACCTCCTGCATTTTCTTCTGAACTTCAGTATACCATTGTGAATCCAAATCACAGTTATCAATAGAGTCTAAAAAAGTATATTTAACAATCCCATTATGAGCAGTACTATTCCCCTCGTCTAGGAGGTGTTTGCTACCGGTAATAACAACTGGCTGGACTCTTAGCTTTAGTTTTTCTACTATTGCCTTCGTGCCCTGTTTAAATGGTATTAGTTTTTGACTTTTTGCTCTTGTTCCTTCTGGAAATATTGCAACTGATCTTTTTAGCAATGTTTTTGAGTATTCTACATTCTTCATTAGTTGCATTAAGCCTCTTTTATCATTTCTATCTACTGATATCATTTCACCAAGTTTAAGCAAATATCCAATATATGGGATATTAAAAAGTTCTTTTTTAGCCACCCATCTTGAGTGTCCTTTTTGAAGTGCTTCAAAAGCTATGATATCAATTATGCCTTGATGGTTAAATATATACATATCAGCATTGGTATCTATATCCCCACTACTAATTACTTTTCCACCTATTAAAAAAAGAATCAATTGGTTTACATGGTGTATAATTATACCTTTTTTGCTTCTAAAGATAGCGATCAGTGGAATTGTCACAAGCATAGTAATTGAAGCAATTATAAATGCGCTAAAATAAAATTTAATCTTTGCAAATATTTTCAATCTTAATCCATCCTATTTTATTTGGTTTGTAAGCTATCTTAACAAATCCATTTTGTTCGCCAAGCTTAGGTGTTGAAATATTGCTATCTATAGTTTCATCAATTTTACTAATCCTTACAGGCAAAACATAAATTTCTGTTCCTTGTTTGACGCAAATAGATTGTCTTGGCATATTAGAGAGAAGTAAAAAGCCTAGAAAAATTAAACCTATAGCAATATATATAGGTTTTCTTCGTTTAATATATATAATAATTGACAATATAAACACAATACCGTAAAGAATCTTTTTGAGTTTCTCAAACTGGTCAAAATCAGGATTCAGATTTGATTGTGCTGCTACTGTAGAATCTTTTACTGTGGCTGGTATTGAAATTTCTATAAATTTATTTTCAACTGTATTGTAATATGTAAAATCTACACTTTTAATTGAAGAATCTATAATTGCATAATAGCTACAACTTTGATTATCATAACTTTGCAAAATGTTTTCACTCTCTTCTTTGGTAGCTAGATTTAAATGCATATCTTTTGCATTTCCATCTATTGCAACGAGTGATAGCATAATTATATTTTTTTCTTTGTTATAATTAGAGACTTGGTATGTTTTAACTATAAGATTTGTTGCGATAATCCCACTGAATTTTGAATCATATGGAAGTTTTTTGGTTTTTATTGCTAGCCCGTCAAGTGCTTCTATCTTTCCATCGTATAATATTGATATTTTTGGTGTATAAACTTTGTTTTTGGTACTTTTAAAAAAGAATTTATATCGTTGTGTATCAGAAATATTTTTAATTATAGGCTTATCGGATATAGGTTGTATGTTGTCATTGACATCGAAAACAAATTCAATATGACTGTTTATGGGAGAGTTTGATTTTATTGTAATTGGAAAAATTTGGTTTTCGTAGACATTTTTAGGGTATTTTTCATAACTAAATGTACCAGCAAACAATATGGCATTAAATATCATAAATGACAAAATAGTCTTTTTGATATTACATATGCCAATTTTCATTACGAGGCAAATCCTTGGAGCATATTTATTCCGTCATCACTACCAAGTAGTAATTCTATGGCACGCTCAGGGTGTGGCATTAATCCAAAAACATTTTTATTTTTATTGCAAATACCAGCTATTGAAGCAATTGAACCATTTATAGATTCAATCTCTCCATCTACATTTGCATATTTTAGGAGAATTTGTCCATTCTTCTCAAGCTCTGCTAATCCTTCGTCATCAATATAATAATTACCATCAGCATGTGCTATTGGAATATATAAAATATCACCATTTTTGTACATATTCAAAAAAGCATTATCACTATTTTCTACTTTAAGATATTGATATTTTGAAATGAAATGTAAATCAGCATTTCTTTTTAATGCTCCAGGTAAAAGCCCAGCTTCTGTTAGAATTTGGAAACCATTGCAGATGCCTAGAACCTTACCACCTTCATTTGCATATTGACTCACAGCTTTCATAACTGGTGCAAATCTAGCAATTGAACCTGAACGCAAATAATCTCCATATGAAAAACCACCAGGAACTACAATTAAATCCAAATTAGCAGGAATAACGGTATCTTCATGCCAAATTATATCAACACTATGACCAAGCTTTTCAAATGCATATTGTGTATCAAATTCACAATTAGTTCCAGGAAATCTAAGTACTCCTACTTTCATTATGCTATCTCTATTGTGTAGTCTTCAATTACTGTGTTTGCCAAAAGCGTTTCACTCATCTGCGTTACTTTTTCCATAGCGTCTTCTTTGCTTACTCCATCAAGCTCAATTATAATCTGTTTACCAATTCTAATATCCTTAATTCCATCAAAACCCAAAGAATTTAAAGCATGGTGTGCTGCCTTGCCTTGAGGATCAAGGACTCCTTGTTTTAAATATACATTTACTATTGCTCTCATTTATTACTCCCTAAAATTCGATTTAAAACCTCTTCATATGCCACTTTTAGACCACCTAGACCTTGTCTGAATCTATCTTTATCCATACTCTCACCCGTTGTACTATCCCAAAGTCTAAAGTTATCTGGGCTAAGCTCATCAATAAGTATAATATTGCCATTTAAATCTCTACCAAACTCTAGTTTGAAATCCACAAGTTTTAGGTTTAGTTTTGCATAAAAATCTTGCAATAATAGATTAATTTTTCTAGCCATATATCTTATGTATTCTAGTTCACTTTGATCTTTAACTAGCTCCATAATTAAACAATGCTGATCATTTAGTTTTGGATCACCTAACGCATCATTTTTATAGTCAAACTCTACAAGTGTAAAAGGTAATATCTTGCCATCTTCAATCCCAAGATTGCGACTTAAGCTACCTGTAGCAATATTTCTTACAATTACTTCTATGAGAATTACCTCAGCTTTTTTATGAAGCATATTATTATCATCAATCATAGATTTATAGTGTGTAGGTATACCTTTTGCTTCCAAAAACTCAAATAGTTGCGCTGAAATTTTATTATTCAAGGCACCCTTGCCTTCTTCTGTAGCTTTTTTTTCGCCATTAAATGCAGTTAGCTCATCTTTAAATTCAGATATATAAAGATTCTCATCTTCACAACTCCATATCTTTTTTGCTTTACCTTCGTAAATAAGTTTCTGTTTGGTCACTCTATTTTCCTTTTTTTGTAATCATTAGTGCTTTTAGTATGTCAACACTACTTTTTAGTTGAGCATCTTTGTATAATTCTGTTTCACTTATTTTGGTATCATCTGACTTATTATCATCTGATTTATCAACCACTGGTTCTGGTTTTTTATTGTCACCATTTTTAAGGTGACCAGAGAGCTCGTTTTCTTTGATCATCGCACTCTCTTCTTGCGTACTTATAGCACCAGAGTGTATTATGATATCAGGTTCTACGCCTTTTGCTTGTATTGAGCGACCACTTGGAAGGTAATATCTAGCAACAGTTAGTCTAAGTCCCTCCTCATTTCCTATCGGAAGTACGGCTTGAACACTTCCCTTTCCAAATGTCTTTTCACCAACAACTACTGCTCTATCAAGGTCCTGCAATGCACCACTGACTATTTCACTTGCACTTGCACTACCACCATTTACTAGAACTACAAGTGGGACTTTCGTCTCTACACCGCCGATAGTTGCCTTGTATGTAATGTTTTCGCCTTTGGCTCTACCTTTTTGTGACACTATTACACCATTATCTACAAATATATCTGTAAGTCCAATAGCTTGATCAAGTAGTCCACCAGGGTTGTTTCTAAGGTCAAGAACAATACCTTTAATTTTTGGATTATTCTTAACTACTTTTTGCACCTCTTTAACTACATTTTGATCAAATGATGTTATTTGAATATATAATATGTCACCAGATATACTTTTTGAGAAAACAGATTGTACCTTGATAATATCTCTAGTGATTGTAAAATCAAGTGGTTTTGGTTGATCTTTTCTAACAATAGTTAGCATTATCTTAGTTTTTGGCTTACCTCTCATAAGCTTTACAGCTTCATCAATATTCATGCCCATTGTAGCTTTGCCATCTATTTTTAATATCAAATCCCCAGCTTTTATACCTGCTTTATATGCTGGCGTATCTTTGATTGGAGCTATTATTGTTATAGCGTTATCACGCATTCCAACACTTAGTCCAAGTCCACCAAATTCACCTTTTGTATGAACATTTAAATCTTTATACTCGTCTTTATTCATATACGATGAGTGTGCATCTAGATTGCTCACTAACCCTTTTAAAGCTTTGTTTACAAGTGTTGTTGTATTTACATCATCTACATATTCATGCTCAATTAGATTTAGTATTTTTGTAAATTTAATATATGCATCTAGCTTATCTTTTGATATCTGCTGAGTATTTGGTGTTGCTGAAACTACATCGTTGCCTTTTGCATTTGCTTGTGACCCAATATAAAGTCCAACCAATGCAATTGCAACGCTTGATGCGATTATTGATTTTGTTTTGTTTACCATAATAATTATTTACCTTTAATTTGACACAAGAATATAAAACACTATTTTATTCAAAAAGCAATTATAAAGTGCTGATTGAGCTTGATTGATTGACTATTTGAGTAACCAAACTCGATATTTTCTCTTTTTGATGGTGCAATTTTGAAGTTTTTTGAATACATCTTTAGCGAAGTGTTTATCAATAGCGACATATGAGGCTTTATCAGTAACTTCAATTTTACCTATATTGGCATTATCCAAACCAAGATCTTTACAAAGAGTACCCAAGATATCGCCTTTTCTTAATTTGTCTCTTTTGCCACCATCGATATGAATTGTCTCGTATTGTCCAGAAATTGTGAATTTTTCATCTACTTTTAGAGTTGAGATATTGGTGATTATTGCTTCAGGAGCTATTTCCTCTAGCTTGTATGTTGAGTCAAAAATAGATATGGCAACCCCATCTTTACCAGCTCTTGCTGTTCTTCCTATTCGGTGTGTATATGTCTCACTCTTGAATGGCAAGTCGTAGTTTATTACAAGTTCAATATCATCAATATCAAGACCCCGTGAAGCAACATCAGTGGCTACTAGAATTGGTCTTGACCCATTTGCAAATTGCATTAAAGCTTCATTTCTGTCTCTTTGCTCAAAGTCTCCATGAATAGATATAGCATCAAACTCATTGTCATATAAAAAATCATAAAGTTCATCAGTTTGTATTTTTGTATTGCAAAATATAATAGCTGATTTTGGCTTGTATGATTTCAGTATTGATAGAATAGCATCATTTTTATTTCTAGACTGAAATGCTATCTGTTTAATGTTGTTTTTTTCTTCATCCTCTATTGTTATCTTGGTCGGATTTTTTAGGATATTTTTTGCAAGTCTCTCTATGTTTTCTGGATAAGTGGCAGAAAAAAGGAGTGTTTGTGGTCTCTTTTTGATATTTGAGATTATTTTGATTATGTCGTCATAAAATCCCATATCAAGCATTCTATCAGCCTCATCAAGGACTAAAATATCAATATTAGATAATATTAGAGTTTCTCTAGAGAGATGATCAATAAGCCTACCAGCAGTACCTATCACAATATCTGCACCCTTTTCTAGGGATAAAAGCTGTCCTTTGAGTGGCGTGCCTCCATATAGTGTGACTACTTTTAAATTCGCTTTATGAATCGCTATACTTTTTATGACTCCAGCTATCTGTTCGCAAAGTTCTCTAGTGGGTGCTATAATCAGAACTTGTGGTAATTTTTGTTGCGAAGCTACCATCTCTACTATTGGTAATGCAAAAGCTAGTGTTTTTCCAGAGCCAGTTTTGGCTCTGGATACTATATCCTTGCCCTCTATGATTAGAGGAATTGATTGTTTTTGTACGCTTGTTAGTATTTCAAATCCAAGGGATTTTAGTCTTGTTTTCATCTCTTGTGAGATATTTAAATCATCAAATTTTTGCATTTTAATCTTTTTTGATATTATAGCATAATTTTATATTCCGAACTTTTTAGTGACAATATCTCCATTGCTATCAAAATAAAGATGATAGAGCTTATCTCTAAGGACGGGCAACTCAACCAAGTATCTGAGTGCTATATTTGCTTGAAGTGACGCTATATGCATTACCATTGGTGCAGCTATGCCTGCTGGTTTATGGTCTGTTTCTGTATTAAAAGCTGTAAATTTACTATGTTCAAAAAAACAGACCTGACCACCAAACTCTTCTACGCTTGCATATATCCATGGTATACCACTACATGTGCTGTATTCATCTATCTGGTGTCTAGTTGTGAAATTATCAGTAGCATCAAGTATTAAGTCATATTTTTTGTCTAGCTTACTAAACTCATTAAAATCACAAATAAAACTTTTGCTTTTTAGAAATGGATTTTTGGAAATTATTAAATCACTAGCTACTTTTGCTTTGTATTTAAACTCATCATTTAGTGTAAAGGCAATTTGCCTATGAATATTATGAGCAGACACCTTGTCGAAATCTACAATATCTACCTCACCAATACCACTAGTTCCAAGAGCCAATGCTAGTGATGATCCAAGCCCGCCACTACCTATAATTGCTATTTTTTTGCTACTAAGTAGCTCTTGTTTGTCTATGCCCCAAAGTTCTATCTGTCTTTTGAAATACAACTCTTTTGTCATCTTAGTTGTCCTTATTCTGTTTTTTGCGTACATTAATGGCTTTTTCAAATTGCCAAATTTTGCGGTGCATTTTAACTTCATCTTTATATATATCTTCTACTAGCATTGATTCTTTATCTTCTACCATCATTTCCACTTCGCCATTTGGGTTTACAAGCATAGTATCCCCATAGAAACGCCATTTCATATCTTTGTCAGCATATTCACCTATGCGATTCACTCTTAGTATATAACAACCATTTAAAAATGCTTGTGTTTTTATAATCTCTCTCCAGCGATTGTGAGATTCAAATGTGGAAGCCGTTGGCAAAATGACGAGGTCAATCTGTTTCTCTCGCACAGTATCCCAAAAATATGAAAAATGCAACTCATATCCTGATATTACCATTATTTTAAAACCATTATGAGTAAATATCATTGGTTGTTTTAGTTTTGTAATTTTATTGGCAAAAAACTCTTGCTCGTTCCAATGTTCATATGGCAATAATATCTGTTGGTCTTGATATATAGTTTTTTCAGCTGTTATTCTAGCAATAGTTTTGTAAAATTGATTATTTTTAAACACAACAAATGGAGCTATTGTTATTACATTGTATATTTTTGACATTTTTTGTAGCAATTCTAAATGTTTTGCCGTCTGTTCTTCAACCATTAATGGTGGCATCTGCTCTAATTCTCTAAAAAAGTGATTTAGTACATAATCTCCAATAACAACTATGGATGCACCTCTTTTTTGGGCATTTTTAAAATAAAAATCAAGCCTATTATCTTGCATACCCAAAGTGGATAGTTGGAGTGCAGCAACTGTTAGTTGTTTCAACTATTGTCCCTTATTTCATTTTGAGAAATATTTGATATTTTTACTTTTGCAATTTCAAGTTGATTACTAGCATTTTGTATTGCCACAAGACCCTCTTCATATAGTTTGACACTTTCTTCTAGTGTTATATCCTGACGCATAAGCTTTTCCATCGTATCTTTTGCTTTTGCTAGACTCTCTTCAAAACTTTCATTTGACATTGATTATTCCTTTATTTTAGAATTTCTCTAATTTTATCTTCAAATTTATATACCTCAACCAAAAATGCATCATGTCCATAGTCGCTTTGTACATCTTCGTATGTGGATGATATATTGTTTGCTATTAATAACTCATGAAATTCACTCATTTCTGAACTGAAAAATAGATAATCAGAACTAAAAGATATAAGGTGAATATTCGATTTTATGCGTAAAATTGCCTCTTCTTTTGAGTCGTAACCTCTTTGCAAAC
Source organism: Arcobacter nitrofigilis (assembly GCA_022736375.1). Taxonomy (GTDB): domain Bacteria; phylum Campylobacterota; class Campylobacteria; order Campylobacterales; family Sulfurovaceae; genus BN30871. The sequence continues at coordinate 33,826 of DZCE01000011.1, forward strand.
TAAAGGTATTTATAGCTTTAACTATATAAAGGTAACTTAGAGGATCAAAGTATTTACTAAAGTTTGCAGTATTATACTCCATATATCTCTCTACTTCATATCGTCCAAATAATTCAAATAATCCATCATTGCTCACATAATCTCTAGCAAATTTTTTATCCATAGATTTTGGTGAAAGATATGAGATGTGACCAGCTATTCTTCCTATAGCTAGTCCGCTTAGACCCTGTTCTAGGAAGGCATCTTTTTCATAGTTTCCGCTTAAAAATCTTGGATCTTGCCTGATAGCTTCAATGGCAACTTTATTAAATGCAATAGCCCAAGCTCTAGTCTCATCAGTTGCAGCAAGAGAAACTATATGTTCGCTTAGATATGGATAGTCTACGGCAAATTGAAGTGCTTGCATACCACCCATTGAGCCACCTATGATTGCCTTTAGTTTATAAATACCGAGGCTTGATAGTAATAGTATTTGGGCTTTGACCATATCTTTTATTGTTAAAACGGGAAACTTCAGTCTAAATGGCTGATGGGAAGGATAATTATTGCTCATAGGACTAGTGCTACCAAAGCAACTACCTAGTACATTTGTGCAGATTACAAAATATTTTGTTGTATCAACAGCTTTACCATCACCTATTAAATCATCCCACCACCCTACTTTATTTGAACTATCAGCTTTACCAGCTGCTTGATGTGAACCGCTTAGTGCATGAGTTATGAGTATTACATTGCTATTGTCACTATTAAGCTCACCATATGTTTCATATGCAATAGTGTATGGTTCAAGTATTCGTCCACTCTCTAAATAAAGTGGACTACTGAAATGTGCTAATTTTGTAGATATTTTCATGGATTATATTTTACCCTAATTGGACTTTAGAGTTGCCAAATCATATAAAAAGCTCCTATATGCTATAATATATATATGAAACACCTCAATGGATTTGGCAAACGATATTTTAGTTTAGCAGTTATTGCTATGTTCTCTACGCTATTTAAATTATGTAGAAATAATATTAACTATCTCCATCATAATGTTTCTCATATCCTCAAAGTACCAAAAACATCACCACCAAATCCCACTTCTTTTTAAATAATATAAATTAATGTTTTTGTCGCCCTGAATTTATTTCAGGGTCTGAGATTCTGAAACTAGTTCAGAATGACAACAAGCCATAAAAATTAAAATCTAATATAACAAACAAGGGAAAAAAATGAAAAAAACAAGATATAGCATTGCACTATTAACGCTACTGGGAGTTGCAAATGCAGCTGAAGTAACACTAGATACCATTGAGGTAATCTCACCAAATAAGACAAAACAAGAAATAACAAAGACTACTTCAAATATAGATGTAATCACAAGTGAAGAGATAAACAAAAATGGATATGGCTCAATAGGCGAAGCGATTTCTGGTATTACTGGGATAAATTTTGCTCAAAGTGGTGGACTTGGTCAAAAAAGTTCATTCTTTATGAGAGGAATGGATAGTGGTAAGATATTGGTTCTAGTTGATGGAATGAGAATTAACGACCCCTCGACTACAAATAATACAGCTATGATAGAGTTCTTACCTATTTCAAATGTAGAGCAAATAGAGATAATCAGAGGCGGAAGCTCATCTATATGGGGGGCGAATGCTAGTGCTGGTGTGATTAATATAATTACAAAAAACAGCACCAAAGATGGCATTAGTGGAAGCATTGGAGTAAACGGTGGAAGTCATCAAACCAAAGGTGGAGATGCTACTATTTTTTATAAAAACGGTAAATTAAATGCAAAGCTTCTTGGCTCAATCATTGATACAGACGGTATATCCGCACTTGCTCCACGGGACAGTGAGAGAGATGGCTTTAATAACCAAAATTTAACTGCAGGCATAGGGTATGACTTTATGGATACGACAAAAGCTTCACTTACTGTAATCAAAACAAAAACAAAAGGCGATTTTGACGATAACTATAATCCAAATGGTGCAAATGATAATTATAGTAATTTCATAACTGACAGCACAAATGTACAGGGTTTATTATCTACAAAAATTGGTAATGTGGATACAACTTTAAATATCTCACGAGGTGAGTATGATAGAGAGTATTTTACGACTTCAGCATGGGGAGATGGAGATAATGTTTATAAAGCTATTATTGATGAATATTCACTTATAAACTCTTATACTTATAAACTTGGCAAAAGCGTACTTGGGCTTGAATATAAAGATATAGATGGATTTAATCAGTATAATGCCTATGCTCCAACAGACGGGAGCTATAAAAATAGAGCTGTGTTTCTGGCAAATACGCTAAATCCAACAGATAAGCTACTACTCGAAGCTAATATCAGATATGACCACTTTAAAGAGTTTGATAATAAAACTACATATAAAATTGGGGCCAAATATGATTTGCCAAATGATTTTAAAGTCGGAGTAAACTACTACACTTCTCTAAATGCCCCTTCGGTGTATCAGCTTGCAAATCCTGTTTTTGGCACAATATTAAAACCTAGTTATGTCAGAGGACATGATATTTCATTAGCATACAAAGATTATCTCTCTTTGACATATTTTAACAATAAAATCAAAGATGACATTGTATATGATTATGTAAATTGGGGCTATTACAATAATAGTGCGGATGAAAAAATAAGAGGATTTGAACTTTCTGTGAAGTCACCAACAATGCTTGATATGTTCATAGCAAGAGCAAATTACACTCATCTAATGGACATGAAAGATAAAAGTGGCACTCCACTTTATAATAGAGCAAAAGATGAAGTAAATCTGTTTGTGGATTATTTCTATAATGACAGCACAACAGCAAGTATAAATGGACAATATATAGGAGATAGAGTCTCTGTGGGTGATAAGCCTAGTGGAAATTACACCATTTGGAATCTAAATCTTACAAAAGAGTTTAATGACAATATTGATTTAGGCGTTCATCTAAAAAATATACTAAACAAAGATTATCAAAGTATCTATGGATACAATAGTGAAGGCAGAAGCCTCTATGTGGATGCTAGGTATAAATTTTAGGAAAATTATATGTCAATAGAGATAAAATCATATCTAATATACAAGCTTTTAAACTCTCTTTTTTTAGGGTTAAGCGTTGGCGTGGTAATGAGTATATATGCTCCATTGTCGCCATCAGTCTATTCTCTAGGTGGTATAGCTTTAGCTATTGGTATGATGGGATTAGCACTTTTATATGAAAAAATATTAACCATAAAATGGTTTGCAATTTCTACTATTTTGGTTGAATCTATTATGCTTATTGTTGTTTTGATTTTTCTATTGATTAAATTTGATTATATGACATCTTTAATGATATATATAGGCTACCAAGCGACATTTGTGTTTGGTGGCTATTTGGTTAGGGCGGAGACTATTCTCCTAAATAATTCTAAAATTCTAAAAAATATTGATATATTAAAGCAAATTGGTACTCTATTTGGTATGGCTAGTAGCTATATATTTTATAAAATATATGGACAGCAAAGCAATATCGAGCAAGTTTACGATATGCACTATTTGCTTTTGATTGTTCAATTGACGGTTGTTTACTTTGCTATTAAATCATTCGCTAGTAAAATTAGCAATTAGCAATTAGCATATCTTTTCTTTCTCTTGAGAGCTTTTTGATTGCATATTCACGCTTTGAAGCAATACTTCTATCCTCACATACTTCTTGGTATATTAATGTAACTGGACGACGATTTCGTGTGTATTTAGCACCTTTATTTGTATAGTTATGCTCATTTAGTCGCCTATCTATATTCGTAGTAATGCCAGTATAAAAAGTATCATCGCTACAATGCAAGATATAAACAAAATATACTGATTCTATCTCACTACCTCGTATCCATTGCTATTCCAGCCATTTATACCATCTTCTACATTTAGTGGCACAAAACCATTGTCTTGTAAGATTCTTGACGCACTCAAGCTTCTATTTCCACTTCTGCAATAGACCACTACTTTTTTTGTTTTATCTAATTGGTTTAAATTTCTCTCCAGCTCATCTACTGGAATTAGTACAGCATCTTTGATGTGTCCTGAATTAAACTCAGATGGAGTGCGAACATCAAGAAGTGTTATATTGGTATCATTTGCTATTATCTCATGAGCTTGTGCAGGTGTGATAGAGTTTATGCTACTTCCAAACCAGCCTTTTGCATAGACGAAATATCCAATAAGCGACAGCATGATAATATAATATGATATATTCCAAATTTTCTTAAGTGTCATAAATATTCCTAAACTTTATATTATTATATCTAAATATTGATTGTTGTTATTTTTTGTAGTTTGTTATGATTTTTTGTGGCTCCGGATGCAGGATTCGAACCTGCGACCAAGTGATTAACAGTCACCTACTCTACCGCTGAGCTAATCCGGAATGGATTAAAGAGATTGTCTCTTTTTGTGGATGAGATTATAGCCTAAAAGCATAAATAAGTCAAGGCTAATTAGGCTAAAATATAAAAAATAACTCCATAAAGCTCTACTATTTTTACTTTTTTCTCTTCAAGAAGATTTTCTAGTCTTTTTTTGCTTTCCAAATCAAACAAAATATTTATATCGTCACTACTAAGTGGACGATTTGATAATGTAGATAATATTTCATCACTACTATATTCATCGGCTCTAATTTCTGAGCTTTTACGATGAACCACATAAACTGGCAAACTAGCATCAAACTGCGATGCAATATCTAGCAATTCTGACGAACTAAGTGGCTTAACATCATAAGCAGGTGGTCTATCTATCGTACCAATATCAATTCTAGTCGGGTTTAATTTGACAAGAAAATGATTAAGTGCTTTGATGTGCTGGGTACTGTCATTGATATTTTTGACAAATAAAATCTCAATAATAAGAGGTTTTGAATATGCAGCTCTAAACTCCAACATTCCATCCATTATATTTTTTATATTTATAGTTTTGTGGTTTCTATCAAGTTTCTTTAGACACTCATCTGTTGCACAATCAAGCGAGAGCTTTACCATATCTAGCTTTAGAAGAGCATTTCTAGTTTGATTGTCCCCTATTGTGCTACCATTGCTTAAAATCAGAGTTGTTATATCGCCTTTAATCGTATCTATCTCATCTATTAGCTCACCTAAATATGGATACATAGTCGGCTCACCATTCGCTGTGATAGTAATGACATCTATATCTGTATGGTGCGATAAGGCATCTTTTAGCGCAGTTATAATTTGATTTACGGGTATAACATCAGTATATTTTTCTATCGTTATCGCAGGTTTTAGCTCACAGTATAGGCAGTCGAAATTACACTGTTTACTATTTGGACTCAAATCTATTCCTAGAGATTTACCAAATCTGCGAGATATTACGGGACCGAAGAT
>DZCE01000147.1 GCA_022736375.1 Arcobacter nitrofigilis
TTGACCAAGAGCAGTGTTTGCTTGATCAAAAGTTTGTAATGGATGACAGCAAAACCGTTTTTCAGTACATCCAAGACAAAGCACAAGCAGCTGGTGGAACAGCTGAAATCACTCACTTTGTTAGACTAGAAGTAGGTGAGGGTATTGAAGTAGCAGAAGAAGATTTTGCTGCTGAGGTTGCTAAACAAATGGCGTAATTTCAACGCTACTCTATACTCACTCTATTTGAGTGGGTATCCTTCTTTCTACTAATTTTCTTAAAATATATCAAAAATAACATAAAATTTGACAAATATAAGATGACTATGTTATTATTTGTATGTACAACTAATTTGGAGCAATGAATGTCAGGTACTTGTGATAATTATTTTGAATGCTGTCTTTATTTTACTACAAACACCATGGCACGTACAATTTCAAAAATGGCTGATGATATATTTATGAGCACAGGATTGTCACCTGCTTTTGCATTTATGCAGATGACCATTAATGAAAACCCAGGTATTTCGCAGTCAGTTTTAGCCCAAAAGCTACAATTGGCACCTTCAACAGTCACACGATTTTTAGACAAACTGATAGCCAAAGGCTTGATTGAAAAAACAGTACAAGGGCGTAATGCGTCACTCTTTCCGACAGAAGAGGGTTTGAGCTTGCATCCCTTATTACGAGAAGCTTGGAGACAACTTTATGAAGTGTATAGTGGATTTTTAGGAGAAGAGTTTGCAGTGAAATTGACAGCTGATATGGCTAAAGCCAATGAAATACTACTGAAGTAGTATTTTCTAAGTGCTATAAAATTGCTTGTACATACAAATAAGGAGAGACGATGGGGAGAAAATCGTTGACAAATCAGCATAACCAGTCAGGCGAGTTTTTTGTAGATACAAGGTGTATTGGTTGTGGTGCATGTACCTATGTAGCTCCAAATATTTTTGTACTTTATGATTCAAAAGCCATAGTGTTTCAGCAGCCAAGCCATCCAGATAGTATTCAGGATGCTTTGATTGCGTTACATTCGTGCCCTGTATTTTCAATTGGAACACATACTCTCTCTACGAATGTCACATTGCCATGCCTTATTGATGACAATGTTTATTTTTGTGGCTATAACGCTGAATCATCCTTTGGCGCATCGTCTTATCTGATACGACGCAATCAAGGCAATATTTTGGTCGATTCACCACGATTCGATAAGCGATTGGTGCGTATTTTGGAAGAGATGGGTGGTTTGGCTTATATTTATTTAACACACCAAGATGATATTGCTGACTACAAAAAATTTCAAAAACATTTTAATGCCAAGGTGATTTTTCACCGTGATGATTTTAATTCAAAAATAACCCAAGCAGATATCACATTGGAAGGAGAAGAAGAGTATGTTTTAGACGACGAGGTTCGCATTATTATCCAAAGGGGACATACAAAAGGACATACGGTATTACTTTATAAAAATCATTTTTTGTTTAGTGGTGATCATTTGGCATATAACCTAAATAATGAGACGCTGTATGCCTTTAAGGATTATTGTTGGTTTGATTGGCCAACACAATTACGCTCATTGGAGCGTTTAAATCATTACACATTTTCGCATCTATTACCAGCACATGGTGCCCCGTATGAAAGTGATGCCAACATAATGAAAGAAAAATTATACCACTACCTTCAAGGAGAGAAAAAATGAAAAAAACAGTTGTTATCGTAGCTCATCCCAATATAGAAAAAGGCTCACTTGCCAACAAGATTATTGTGGATGCTTTGTTAAGAGAAGAGATGATTGAAATTCGTGATTTAAGTATACTGTATCCTGATTTTGTCATCGATGTTGCAGCAGAACAGCATGCGCTCATGCAAGCTGATACTGTTGTCTTTCAGTTTCCATTTTATTGGTATAGCACTCCTGCAATCCTAAAACAATGGCAAGATCAAGTGCTTAGCTATGGCTTTGCCTATGGTAATGAGGGGGATAAACTTAAGGGAAAAATGTTTATTGCGTCACTGACAATCGGAGGTCCGTTGGATGCTTATAAAGAAGGTGGCTATAATAATTTTACTATAGAATCACTTTTGACGCCTCTGGAGCAAATGGCAAATTTAACAAAGATGCAGTATCTACCTCCTGTAAAATCATACAGTATGGTGTATATCCCTAATGTCTACAATGAAAAACATGAAGTACAAGAGCGCGCATTAAGCCATGCCAACGAACTTTTATCCCGACTGAAACAACAATAGGTTGGGGTTTTGGTGTGCGTTTTAGTCATTTTTTTTATGCTAAAATAACACATTTTATTTAAGGGTGAGTGATGTCTTCATTTTTGCTACAAGCACACGCTATTTCACACGGTTTTGATACGCTGTTGTTTCATGATGTCAGTATTGATTTAAATCCTTCGCAGAGTATGGCGATAGTAGGGCGAAGTGGGTGCGGCAAATC
>DZCE01000148.1 GCA_022736375.1 Arcobacter nitrofigilis
TTCTCTTTGTGGGGATGTTTTTATTGGTCGGTTCTGGTGGCGGAGGAGGAGGTGAGCCAATAAGTGTGGGTGAGAGCAATACAAGTTTGCCTAGCAATCAAGATAATTCTATTGCGATGACACCGCAAGATGAAAATGTCTCTTTGGTGATAAACAATGAAGAAACTCACGATATTGTTGAGCACATAAATGATGAACTTAATGGTACTATTTCTATTTTAACCATCAATGATACACTCGCAAAAAATATTGATGCAAAAACGCAAATTATCACTATTGAAGCGGGAGAAAAATATCCCTTAGGATATACAGGAAAGATATTGGAGTCAAACAAAGGCAATGATGGTACGATGCAACTCAAAGTAGAAGAGGCTACTTTAAGAGATATAGGTAGTGTTTCTATTCCCGAACAAACATACGAACTCAAGGATATGAATTTTGTAGGGGTAATATCTCCATTTGATAATGCCAGCAACAAGTCAAGTGCAAAATATCGTGAGCTGACATTTATAGAGGGTGATACACCAAATATCAATTTTGATGAAGAAGCAATCAAGTTTGAAATGAAAGATGGCACTGATTTTACTATAAAGCTAAATGAACATTTAAATTTAGTACTCTCTGGTGAGTTGAGCAACTTTAAAATTAAAGCCAAAGGGGAGTATAAAGTAAAGCCATCGATTATTCCACCATTCTACAATATGGATTTTAGTCAAGATTTAGAAGTATCGTATGATTCAGATTTTGAAATAACTCTCAAAGGTAATGCTGAGTATATAGCAGGTTTTTTCAATAAAGAGTGGAAAGACTTAGAAGAAAGCTCCTTTTTAAAACTAAAATTAAACGGTATAGACTCAAAAGATAAAAAAGGGAAAATACCCATAGCAGGGTTAGTTTTCAACACAACAGGTATTCATCCTTCGGTGAATTTGGGTACAGAAATTACTGCCTCTAAGCCTTTGGGATTGATTGTATGGATATATATGAATCTATCGGGAGAAATCAGCGTTGAGGGTTTTGTGGGGATTGCAGCACATACACACACCGAGCTTAAATTCAAAAAAACTATGGAGCAGATAATCCCAGATGTAAGTGCCGAGGTAAGTGCACAAGAGGGTAAAAAATATTTAGAAGCACCTTTTATTGATGGCAAAGCTACTTTGAAAGTCACAAAAGGGTTGAGTGTCGAGGTTGATGGAATTGTGTCTGGGATTAGAATTTTTAATATCGCAGGTGAATTGAAAAGTGAATTTAAAGAAGAAGTCGTCACACAAGAACGATTGAGCTATGGATTGGATACTCCAGATGGTGATTGGAAATGGAGCGATGGCAAGGTTTGTCTTAGCGGTAGTGTGGGTGCAGGATTGATAATCAAAGCCACCTATGAAGCCAGTGTAGGAGATAGTGTGAGCTTAAAACCTTCACTAACCGTACAATACCCATCGCAAGATGCCATTGATGATGCACCGACAGGCAGAGTTGGTACTTGGTTCAAATTAAACTTAAATAAATCTTGTTTAAACATACCAAGTCCTACTACAATCAATGATAATCACATGGATACATACCGACAACCTATCTCTCAAGATAACTTGCAAAATGTAGCAAGGGAAAACTATAAATATGCCTATTTGTCCAATCGTATCTATGATGATAGCATCAGCGACAAAGGCAAAGAGCTAAATAGCTGGAAAACCATTGACATTACCTACAATGAAATTACAGGATTCAAAGCAGGATTGTATCAAAATCTATCCACACAAGAGTATGTAGTAGCCTATGGAGGTACAAGTGCTAACGCTATGAATGCAGCCTTTGGAAGGGCACATGATGGTGTTGTGGATATCTTAAGTGATTTGTTGCTTTTTAATGTTATTTCAATCGGTCAGCCCGAAGAGGCGTTAAAGTATCTTACTACGATACAGACCTATATCGGTTTTGCACAAAAGCCTAGTGCTATTACAGGGCATTCATTGGGTGGTGGTTTGGCTCAATATGCAGGATTGTACAGCGGTATAAAGACGGTTACTTTTAATACTGCTCCATTACCCTACAATACACTGCGTAGCAATACTATTTCTGATTTTGAAAAGGTAACTTCTATCACCAAAAACGATGGTTTGATGTACAGTGTCGTTTTTGAACATGAAGACAAAATCACCAATATAATGACCCCCTACGACCCTGTATCCATCCTCTCAACAGGACTAATGTCTATAGATAAGTTAGATGCAGGGTTTTTGATGGCTGCTAGATTTATGTTGGTAATTCCACCGATACAAAACATTGATTTCCTCATTACAGGTAAGCAGATATATTTGCCAGTAGAAAATCAAGGAGGAGTTGTAAACTTTGCCAATCACTCTATGGATTTGGTAGAAGATACGCTCAGAAATGCACACCC
>DZCE01000149.1 GCA_022736375.1 Arcobacter nitrofigilis
GATGGGACCAGAAACTTTAGAAAGTAAACAAAAACAAGCTATTGCTGATATATTAAAAGTATATCCAGAGAAAGCTGCAAAAAATAGAGAAAAACATTTGGGTGTTGATAGCCCAGAAGGTGTTAAAGGTGCTTGTGATAAAACAAAAAGCAATAAACAAACTGTACCAGGTGTTATGAGCCAAAGAGGTTGTGCATATGCAGGATCTAAAGGGGTTGTTTGGGGACCTATTAAAGATATGATTCATATCTCTCACGGACCAGTAGGTTGTGGGCAATATAGTAGAGCTGGTAGAAGAAACTATTATATAGGGACAACTGGAATTGATACATTTGTAACTATGAACTTTACTACTGATTTTACAGAGAAAGATATCGTATTTGGTGGAGATAAAAAATTAAAACAAGCTCTTACTGAAATTGATAGTTTATTCCCATTAAATAATGGTATATCTATCCAATCAGAATGTCCAATTGGTCTTATCGGAGATGATATTCATGCAGTTGCAAGAGTACATAAAAAAGAATCAGACAAACCAACAATCGCAGTATCTTGTGAAGGTTTTAGAGGGGTTTCACAATCACTTGGACACCACATCGCAAACGATATGATTAGAGATGAAGTTATGCCTGATACTAGTGCTAGAAAAGATTTCGAATCAACTCCTTATGATGTTGCTATCATTGGGGATTATAACATTGGTGGAGATGCTTGGGCTTCTAGAATTTTACTTGAAGAGATGGGTTTAAGAGTTATTGCTCAATGGAGTGGAGATGCTTCTTATAAAGAACTTACAATCGCACCAAAAGCAAAATTAAATCTATTACATTGTTATAGATCTATGAACTATATTTCAAGACATATGGAACAAGAATTTGGAATTCCATGGATGGAATATAACTTCTTTGGACCTTCTAAAACAACTGAAAGTTTAAGAAAAATTGCTGAGTTCTTTGGACCAGAGATTCAAGAAAAAACAGAAGCGGTTATCGCAAAATATACAGCTATGACTGATGCAGTTATCGCAAAATACAGACCAAAACTTGAAGGTAAAACAGTAATGCTTTATGTTGGGGGACTCCGACCAAGACACGTTATTGGTGCTTATGAAGATTTAGGTATGGAGATTATCGGTACTGGATATGAGTTCGGACATGGTGATGACTATAAAAGAACAAAAGAGGATATCGCTAGAAGTACATTAATCTATGATGATGTAAATGAATATGAATTAGAACAATTCGTAAAAGCTTTAAAACCTGACCTTGTTGCTTCAGGGGTAAAAGAGAAATATGTATTCCAAAAAATGGGACTACCATTTAGACAAATGCACTCTTGGGATTATTCAGGACCATACCATGGTTATGATGCATTCGCAATATTTGCTAAAGATATGGATTTAGCTATGAATTCACCTGTATGGACACACAATGTTGCTCCATGGGATAAAGAGATAGGAGCTTAGTATGCAAGACGTAAATAATATAGTAAACGGACAAAAACTGTTTTTAAAAGATGACTATCAAGCATCTTTACAAGCAAAAAAAGAATTCGAAAGTTCAGTTGGGTCATCAAACCCTGAAAAAGTGGCAGAAATTGCAGAGTGGACTAAATCTTGGGATTATAGAGAGAAAAATTTAGCAAGAGAGGCTATTACAGTTAATCCTGCTAAAGCTTGTCAACCACTTGGTGCTATTATGGCTGGACTTGGTTTTGAAAATACTATGCCTTATGTTCATGGGTCTCATGGATGTGTTGCTTACTTTAGAAGTTATTTTACAAGACACTTCAAAGAACCAACTCCTTGTGTATCTGACTCTATGAGTGAATCAGCTGCTGTATTTGGTGGATTATCAAATATGAAAGATGGTTTAAGAAACTGTAATGCAATGTACAAACCTGAAATGATAGCTGTAAGTACAACTTGTATGGCAGAAGTTATCGGAGATGACTTAAATGCATTCGTTATTGGAGCTAGAGAAGATGCTGAGGGTGACTTAGATAATACAGCTATCACTTATGCGCATACTCCATCATTTGTTGGAAGCCATATTACTGGATATGATAATATGATGAAAGCTATTTTAGAGCAATTGAACCCTGAAAAAAGTGCAAAAGTTCTTGATGAAGAAAGAATCAATATCATCCCAGGATTTGAGCCATATTTAGGTTCATTAGCTGAGATTAAAGAGATTGCTGCATCATTTAGTGACAAAATTGTTATGATTGGTGACCATGAAGAGCAATGGAATACAGGAGCAGGGGATTATAAATTGTATGCTGGTGGAACACCTTTAGAAGTTGCTAAAACAGCTATCAATGCTAAAGCTACTATCTCTTTACAAGGGTATAGCACAACGCAAACAGCTAAAACTATTAAAAACAAATGGGG
>DZCE01000150.1 GCA_022736375.1 Arcobacter nitrofigilis
ATTATAGGTGTTCTATGGTGTTGTTGTTTTGTATGTAGTGTGCAGTGGTCTCACTATATTATTTCCCAACAATTTATAGACCAAAATTTTACAAAAGAACTTAAATCAATCGATTTTCAAAAGCTTATTACAACTCCTTATGTGATTAGTGACAACTATTTTGTAACCTCTATGGAGGTAAAAGATGTTATGGGGAAAAGTATTGGATATTTTATAGTTGCTAAAAAGCTTAGTTTTGTTGAAGCAGGTATAGATGAAGCAACATCATTGATTATTGTTTCTCTTATTTTAATCGCTTTGGTTATCGCTTTAGTCACTTTTGCTTCTATCGTCAATCTCAATAAAATTGTATTAGTCCGTATCAAATCACTCAAAAATGCAATCGATGATATCCGAAAATCAGATATTACCCACACAATTGAAAATGAAACTGTTGATGAGATTGGGGAAGTCTTACATAGTTTTAATAAATATATTATCTCTATTAAAGAGGGAATAGCAAAAGATGAAGAGGTTATCAATGAAGCAAAAATGGTTATTGGTAAAGTAAATGCTGGACTTTTTAATACTTTGATACGAAAAGATGCTCATTCAAAATCGGTAACTTCCCTTACCCTTGAAATCAATCAAATGATACAAACAACTGAAGCCAATCTTACCCATTTAGCAGTAACACTCCTAGAATATGGAAATGCAAAATTTGACCATGAAATCAAACAACTAGAGGGTGTTACAGGACTTGTTGGGTCTATTTTATCTGGTATCAAAACAACAAGTTCAACAGTTTCTGAGATTTTAGCCCTTATCGATAATTCTAATAAAAAGATAAATAGAAGTGCTACAAATCTCAACAACTCCTCGTTGGTGTTAAGTAATGCAGCAACCAATCAAGCAGCAGCACTTGAAGAGACCGCAGCTTCGATAGAAGAGGTAACCGCAACTATCAAACAAAGTAGTATAAATGCGAAAAAAATGGCTGATTTTGCTTCAAATGTCACCGTTTCTTCAAAAAATGGGGAGATTTTAGCGAATAACACAAGTAGATCAATGGATGATATAGTGACAAATGTCAATGCTATCAATGAAGCGATTAATATTATTGATCAAATTGCATTCCAAACAAATATCCTTTCACTCAATGCCGCAGTGGAAGCAGCAACAGCAGGGGAAGCAGGAAAAGGGTTCGCTGTAGTTGCTCAAGAGGTGAGAAATCTAGCAAATAGAAGTGCTGATGCAGCAAAAGATATCAAAACGATTGTCAACCAAGCATTAGAAAAAACAAATACTGGAAAACAAATTGTTACCTCTATGATAACAGGATACAGACAACTTAATGATGATATTTCAAAAACAACAGAACTTATCCATGAAGTAGCCCATGCGTCAAAAGAACAAGAGATAGCAATTAGTCAAATCAATAATACTATCAATAATCTTGATAAAGTGACTCAAGAAAATGCAAATGAAGCTGCCAATATCAATACAATGGCAAATGAATTAGAAACATTGACAAACTATCTTCAAGATATTCTTAAACGAACTTCATACTCTCCATCTGCAAAAAAAAGGGTGTGTGACCCTAAACTTATGTTTACTATCAATCAATTAAAAGCTGACCATATAGTATTTAAAAATAATGTAATGGCGTCTTGTGATATCAATAAATCGTTTACAGCAGCAACTCATAAAGAGTGTGCTTTAGGAAAATGGATGGATAGTGTTCAAGATGCAACCTTATTACAATCACCAAAATGGGAGTTATTACAAAGTTCTCACGAAAAAGTTCATCTTATGACACAAGATGTTGTTGATTTATATGCTGGCAACTACTCAAATGGTCAAATTATCTCCGTATCTGATAATTTAGAAAAAAATATCGAAAATGTCTTTACTCTCCTTGACGAATTAAGGGAAGAGAAATGCACAAAACAAAAAAACTAAACCAAACAAAGGAGAATTACAATGAGTTACAATAATAGTAAAGAGATAATGTTAGCAGACAATGCATTTATAGTTACAGAAACAGATAGCAAAGGGAAAATTTTATTTGCAAATGAGGAGTTTTGTCAAGTTGCAGAATATAAGCAAGAGGAGCTTATTGGACAACACCACAATCTTGTAAGACATCCAGATATGCCAAAAGATGCCTTTAAAGAGTTATGGGAAACAGTAAAAGTTGGGAAAGTATGGAATGGTTATGTGAAAAATATCACTAAAAATGGAAATTTTTACTGGGTATTTGCAACAGTTTATCCATTTATAAATGAGAGTGGTGAACAGTGTTTTATCTCTTGTCGAAGAAAACCACCAAGAGAGAAAATTGTAGAGATAGAAAAACATTATCAAACACTTTCAAGGGTGTAATCATAAA
>DZCE01000151.1 GCA_022736375.1 Arcobacter nitrofigilis
ATATTGCCAAAGACAAGATTGAAAGAGTTGAGAAAAATATAAACTATTTGTAATGAGATTATGTCGTAAAAATATGTTTAAGTAGCTGTGGAATTACAGTAGTGTGTTGCCATAATACTCTCCATTTTGTATTGACCATTTAGCTATAAAATCTATTTCGTCTTTATCCATAGGTGGTATTATATTATTTCTGACACTACTGGTTAATTTATCTTTCATATTGTCATATCTATGATTGTGCTTGAAAGTGGTCTACAAAAAATTAGAGCCAAAATTTATAAATAATTTTGGCTCTCAAGCTAACGCCTAGCCGACAGTTATAGCCCCCTATCCAGCTTCGTTACGCTATAATTCAACCTCGCTAAATGCCCACCAGCTGGGCATTTGTGGCTCTTTTTGGTCACAAAAAACCATCCATTTTTAGAACAATAATAACTGTTTTGTGCCTATTTTTTCTTCTATTTTTGCATTCCCTAAAAGTATATTCATCCTCTCATATTGAGAATTTGTAATGGTTAGAGTTCTGATATTGCCTCTTTTTGGTAGATTGTCCTGTACATATTTCTCATATTTTTGTATCATATCTACACCTTTGCAAATTCTCACATATACAGAAAACTGCATCATCATAAAACCATTATTTAGCAAAAACCTACGAAATATCGTATACTCTTTTCTATCTTTTTTAGTAGCTGTTGGTAAATCAAAAAATACAATTAGTCTCATGAATCTCACCTCATAACTAGTTTTCATATCTTATCACTCCATTTTGGGAGTAAAAGTCCTCTTGGTTCTTTGGCGAATGTACATGAAGCAAGTGAACTAGCTACCATATCACAAGCATTGACTATGGTCTCGTTTTTGCTTCCTATCATGCACCAACTATATAAAATAGATGTTAGCTCCATCTTATCATCACGGGTGAGTATATCTGATTCTTTTTCATCCCTAAAAAGTTCCCAGACCACCATATCCACAAACGGACGAAATGGCTCTATGATATCATCTGCTAGATTAAAGGCATTTAGCTGATTGTCATGAAAAACACCAAGTGCTGGCACAAATCCACTAGCACATATACTCCTAGCGACTGCACCCCTGAGTATGGCATAGCCATAGTTGAGTGCACTGTTTCGCTTGCATATGCTACCTCTAGTGAAATCTTCGAATAATCCTCGCCAATACACACAAGCAGCCCCAGCTTCACGATTGCCCACATCGCCACTAGTGACATTGGATGCTATGGTTTCTAGCTGATTTGCACTCTGCACGGAGCCTGTTTTGTGCAAAACCTCTGCTTGATTTGTTATTTTTTGTTTGATGATGGATTGCCATATTCGTTTTTTGAATGGTTCGCTCCATAGGGCTTGTGTTCTAGCAGTTTTGGTATGTCGTGAGTGAGTGCCAAATGGAGCAAGCAAGCCATTTGGCATATGTGTATCATCGCATACATATAGAGCCACTCCGTCACTAGAGAGTTTAGATAGCAGAGATGATGTGACGGTACACTGAGGGGTCTCTATGACGAATTATGGGGATATAAGTCATGATGGGCGTAGAAAAGTATTAAATGAGGCTATGAATGATATTTATGTATCATCAAAAAACGATGTTGACATAATAGGCTCTCTTTTCAATGTTGGTGGCGTTGAAAGAGTTGATGTTGTGAACTCAATAATTCGCACAACAGGGAAAGATGGGTTTATTGTAAATGCAGGGATAGCGGCAGCAGGAGCAAAAAAAGGGGAAAATATCTATATTGTTTTGTCCCCCAACCAAATCAAATCCATACACAACCGTGGCACATTTGATGAGAATAGTAATGTTATAACAGATAGCATAAAAAATAATACTCTTAGGGACGGAGTATTCGGCAAAATCTATACTAATCTTCAAGGAAAGTATAAACAAGCAAGAGATTTGTTATTGAGAAAAAAAAGTGGCGATGCTATAGGGGCATTATATAATAAATATATTGGAGATATTGATTTAGTTTGGGGCGAAGAGGGGAGCAGTAAAAGCGACGGATATGGACTTGCTAAAATAGCAAAATATCATAAGGAAGTTTTGAACAATCTTGACGAGATTATAAAAGATATGCCTATTGTTAAACAATCTACGAATAGAATTAAGCTAGATGATGGAAAATATCTTGCAAGTGTTAGATTGGAATTTAACGGAATTAAAAAAGTTTGGTTATTGACCGCATTTGAAAAACAAGTTGAAACCATCAATAGGACGGACACTGATAGTCTTACAGATGATATGGCTACATCATCAAGCAACTTATATATTTTAGATGAGAATGCCATTATAACTAAAAATACTCAAAATGTCAAATTGGATGCCATAGAGAATATTCTTGATGA
>DZCE01000152.1 GCA_022736375.1 Arcobacter nitrofigilis
TATCAAAGGAATAAAATGAATTCGCAAGATAATATAAGCACACAAGTTGGTCAAAAATTTATGGATATATTAAAAAGAAAAAGAATACATCCAGTCTTAGATATAAAATATATTTTAACATTGATTGATGATTTTGTAGATAAAAAAATGCTAACAGCAGAAGAAGGATGTCTCTTATTGCGATTTGTTATTCAAAATAGTCATCCAAAATGAAAAAAACAAAATACACAACAACTAGAGATTTTATCAAAATAGCATTAGCATATAATTGTAATGTGCAAGAAATATTTGATAACAATAGGGATAAATATGACGATATATCTTCAATTAGACAAAGAATTAGAGATTATAGGAAAAAAGGATTATTACCTTTAGATTCTGGTAACACAGTTTCTACTGGAGAGTTGTTGAGTGGAACATCAACCTTGTATGATGAAGATGGGAAAGTAAAACTTCAATGGGTTAAAACAAATGTTGAAGCTAGTGATAAATTACAAGCATTTAAAACTGCTTTAGACTCATTACTAATAGATATTGAACCAATAGAGCCAATAAAAGAAAATGAGAATACAGAGGATGATAAACTAACTATCTATACGATAGGAGATGCTCATATAGGGATGTTAGCTTGGGGTAAAGAATCAGGAGAAGACCACGATATCGCAATAGCAGAGAAAGATTTGATAACTGCTACACATCATCTGATATCACAATCAATCCCAACTACTGAATGTTTTATTATTGATGTTGGAGATTACTTTCACAGTGATAATTTTGAAGGTAAGACTGCAAGAGGAGGAAACATTCTTGATGTTGATGGAAGATATCCAAAGGTTTTAGAGATTGGATTAAGAATAACTACAGAACTAATAAATTTGGCTCTAGGTAAACATAGCAAGGTCAGATGGAGAAGTGCTATTGGAAATCATAACGAACATAGTGCAATTATGATTAGTGCTTTTATTAAAGCTTATTATAGAAATGAACCAAGAGTTATTGTACACGATACTCCAAATATGTTTATGTATCATATTTTTGGTAAGAATTTAATCGGAGTAACTCACGGGCATACAGCTAAGGCTGAAGCATTAGGAGATATAATGGCTATTGATGCCAAAGAATATTGGAGCCAATCTGAATATAGATATTGGTACACTGGTCATATACATCATCAGTCAGTAAAAGAATTCAGGTCTTGTGTTGTAGAAACATTTAGAACATTAGCTAGTAAAGATGCTTGGCATAGTTCTAGTGGTTATAGGAGCGGACAATCAATGAAGTCAATAGTTTTACATAAAGACTTTGGAGAGATTAGCAGAACAACTGTTGGTATAAGACAAATTAGACAAATACAAAAGGAAATAAAATGAAAGCAATAAAAGATAAAGAATTATTAGAAGAGAGAACTGTTCAATATGGCTCAGCAGAAGAGTCTTTTAGTAGAATAGCTAACTTATGGAGTAGCTATATTGGAACAAGAATATCTCCTGTACAGGTAGCTAATATGATGACTTTACTTAAGATAAGCAGAAGTGTAACAGCAAAAGACGAAACACTAAAAGATTGTTATGTGGATGCAAGAAATTATTTAACATTGGCAGAAGAATTATTAAATGACTAAAGAAAAGGATTCAATATGAAAATGGCAATAGACTTACTAAAAGAGCTGTTTTATTATGAGAAAGGAAAGCTTTTTAATAAAGCTAGAGTGAAAAATCCAGAGACAGGATTTATGGATAGGATAGAAGCAGGAATGGTAGATAAGAAAGGCGAATACAGATTTGTTATGATAAGTAAAAAAAGATATTACACTCACAGACTAATCTATATGTTGCATTATGGATATATCCCTAATCACACCCAAATTGTTCATCTCGATAAAAATAAGCTAAATAATAATATAAAGAATTTACAATTGGCAACTAGCAAAGAAAATGGTTTCAATCCAAAAATAAATGGTGTTTGTTACAGCGAAGTTCAGAAAAAATATGAAACATATGTTATGGTTAATGGTAAAAAAGTCCATTTAGGTTACTTTGATACGGAAGAAGAAGCTAAACTTGTTTATCTAGGAGCCAAAAGAAAATTACAAAAAATAGCAAGAAGGATTTGAAAATGATTAAAATGTTAGATTTAACAAATAAAACTGACAAAGAACTGGTAGCATTAAAGAATAGAATGAAGACTTCAGATGCTGATATTGATACGAAAATAGCTAACATTGAAGCAATAGATGCTAAACTTCTTGGTAGAAATTATAAAGCTGTTTTAGAAGACATCAGAGCAGGAATGCCTGATATAGATGATATTAATGATTAAGGACAAACAGATGAATCGAGACAGAGGATTAAAAGGTACT
>DZCE01000053.1 GCA_022736375.1 Arcobacter nitrofigilis
CTCCATAATAATAACTGTTTTACCAACACCAGCACCACCAAATAGTCCAACTTTTCCACCTTTTGAATATGGAGCAAGAAGATCTACAACTTTTATACCAGTTTCAAAAACTTCTGTTTTTGTACTTTGCTCTTCGAATGGAGGTGGATCTCTATGGATTGACCAATACTCTTTTGCAGAAAATTCACCAGCGTCATCAACAGTCTCACCGATAACATTAAAAATTCTACCAAGAACTTCTTTACCAACTGGAACTTTAATAGAATCACCAGTAGCTTTTACCTCTTGACCTCTATAAACACCTTCACTGGTATCCATTGCAATTGTTCTAACACGATTGTCACCTAATTGTGCTGCAACCTCTAAAACTAATCTTTGCTCTTTTCCATCAACTGTAAAAACAGTCTCAAGTGCCTCATTTATCTCTGGTAGATAATCTGTAAAATCAACATCAATTACTGGTCCTAAAACCTGTACTACTTTTCCTATCATACTAATACTCTCCTTTTATTTATTTCATAGATTCCATACCACTGATAATCTCTATGAGTTCAGTAGTAATAGCTTCTTGTCTTGCTTTGTTATACTTAACAGAAAGAGATTTTACCATCTCTTTTGCATTAGTAGTTGCAGCGTCCATTGCTTGCATTCTAGCACTATGTTCGGCGGCCAGAGAGTCTATAAGTGAATAATACATCGTATATTCAATATATTTCTTTACAAGAGCCTCTAAAAGCTCATCGTTATCATCAGGCTCAAGTTCAAGTTCTGAAGTTGATACACTGTTTAACTCTAAATTGCTATAATCAACTGGTAAAATTTGTTTTTGTTTTACCTCTTGAGTTATCATATTTACATAGCCATTGTGGACTAAAATTATCTTGTCTGTTTTACCATCAAGATAGTTTTTAGCAACTTCTGAAATTAGTGCAGCTGCTTTTTCAAAATCAGGAGCAGCACTAAGACCAATAACTGACTTATCAAGCTGAATCCCATTAAATCTAAAGTAATCAATACCTTTGCGACCAACTGCAACAAGTCTGCTTTCAATGCCAGCTTCTTTATGCTCTTTTAAAATAGAATTAACTCTTTTTATTGTTTGAGAATTAAATCCACCACAAAGTCCTTTATCTGCTGTCACAAATACAATATCAACTGTTTTTGGATTTTCAACATTAGTAAAATATGGTAAATCAATTCCTTCACAATTAGCGTTAGCCATTTTACTTGCAATTTCACTCAAAAGTTCAGTTAGCTTAGCTGCGTAAACTTTTGATTTTCTAGCTAGCTCCTCTGTTCTTTTTAGTTTTGCAGAAGAGACAAGCTTCATGGCACGCGTTGTTTTTTGTGTATTTTTTACACTCTTAATCTTGCGTTGAATATCTTTTAAACTTGCCATTATTTGCCCTTATGCGCTAAATGATTCTTTGAAATCTGCAATTGCTTTTCTCAATTGAGCTTCAGTATCATCATCTATTTTTTGACTATTTTTAATATTTTCAAATATTTTTGGGTATTTACTGTCAACAAAACTCATTAATCCTGCTTCAAAAGCTGTAACCTTAGATACTTCAATATCATCAAGATAGCCATTTGCTCCAGCAAAAATAATAGTAACTTGTCTTTCAATAGCAACAGGAGCATATGGTCCTTGTTTAAGAACCTCAACCATTCTTTGACCACGCTCAAGTTGTTTTCTACTGTGCTCATCAAGGTCACTAGCAAACTGTGCAAATGCTTGAAGCTCTCTAAAAGAGGCAAGGTCAAGTCTAAGTGTTCCAGCAACTTGTTTAGTAGCTTTTATTTGAGCAGCACCACCAACTCTAGATACTGATAAACCAACATTAATCGCTGGTCTGATACCTGAATTAAATAGATCAGTTTCTAAGAATATTTGACCATCTGTAATTGAAATTACATTTGTTGGAATATACGCTGATACATCTCCTGCTTGTGTTTCAATAATAGGGAATGCAGTTATAGAACCACCACCAAGCTCATCATTTAGTTTAGCAGCTCTTTCTAGAAGTCTTGAGTGTAGATAAAATACATCACCTGGGTATGCTTCACGACCTGGAGGTCTTCTAAGAATAAGTGACATTTCTCTATATGCAACTGCATGCTTTGAAAGATCATCATAGAAGATAACAGCATGTCTGCTACTATCTCTAAAGAATTCAGCCATTGTAACACCAGCATATGGAGCAAGGAATTGTAATGCAGCTGATTCACTAGCACCTGCATTTACAATAATAGTGTAATCCATCGCACCATGCTCTTCTAATTTTTTTACAGTTGAAGCAACAGTTGATTGTTTTTGACCAATTGCAACATAAATACAGATTACACCGTTACCTTTTTGATTAATAATTGTATCAATCGCTAAAGTAGTTTTACCAGTTTGTCTATCACCAATAATAAGCTCTCTTTGTCCTCTGCCAACTGGCACAAGTGCATCAATAGCTTTTATACCAGTTTGAAGTGGTTCATGAACTGATTTTCTAGCCATAATTCCTGGTGCTTTTTCCTCAACAAAACGAGTAATATCACTAACGATTTCACCCTTTCCATCAATTGCTTCACCAAGTGGATTAACTACTCTACCAATCATGCACTCACCAACTGGTATTTTAAGAAGTTCGCCTTTACGCTTAACACTCATACCTTCTCTGATACCTTTTGTGCTACCAAGAACAACGATACCAACACTTGCTTCTTCAAGATTTAAAACAATACCTTTGGCACCATTTTCATATTCAACAATCTCACCAGCCATAACATTATTAAGACCATAAACATTTGTGATACCATCAGCAAGTTTAATAACTTTACCAACCTCATTTATATCCAAATCAATTTGGAAATTCTCTATTCTTTCTTTGATAATCGAACTAATTTCGTCCGCTTTTAATTTAATTGACACTTTTGCTCCTTTGTTTAAAATAACTTAAATTGCTCGACTGATAAAATCAATCAAGTCACTCTTAACTCTCTCTTTAGAGAAGTTTACCTCAATACCCAAATCCTCTACTGATACTTTCATGCCATCAAGATTACTTCTTTCCTGAGTAAGCGTAATCGCTGACTTAGTATAGGCACTTAATTTATCTTCAAGCTCTTTAAGCTCACTTGTAGCAAGTTCGTTTGTGCTTTTTACAACACCTTGATATTTATTATCTAATTTTTGAAGTTCGGAATTAATAATTTTTGAAATAGATGGGATGATATTAAGTCTACCTTTTTCTCCCAAAACTTTTATCAAATTAGAAAGCACCATATCTACATTCCCGCCGAGAGAATCTGTAATTATACTTATTTTCTTCTCTTTTGACATAAGTGGAGACGAAAGGCTATTTCCAAAAAAGTTATTTGATTTCAAAGCATCAGATAAAACTGATAGCGTCTTTGCACAGCTAGATACTATATTTGTATCGCTGTTGCTTAAAATTGCATTCGCATATCTTTGTGCTACTAACTCTTCCATTATGCTACCACCTTTGTACTAATTGCAGATATTACTTGCTTGTCATTGATTGAAATATCATTATTATCTATGTTTTCATTCAAAATGCTATCAATAGTGCTTTTAGTACTCTTTCTTGTCTCAGAGACTGTCTTTTCATTAAACTGCTTACTAAGATTTTCTAATTCAGAAGCATTAGTTAACATTATTTTTTCGCTTAAAACAAGTGCCTCTTTTTTTGCATCACTTATTATCTCTTTAGCTTTTTTCTCACTATCTTTTAGTTTGCTCATTGCATCTTTTTTATTTTTCTCAGCAGTTTTCATCTTCTCTTCAATTTCACGAAGTTGCTTCGCAATAGCATCAGATCTATTGCTAAGAAAATTCTTTATTGGATTTGCAATAAGATAGTATAAAATTCCAGCAAAAATTAAAAAGTTAAATATTCTTGGTAAAAAGTCATTCTCTCTTCCAGTCATATTAAAATACTTTCCAACTTCTCCAGATACCTCATGTTCTCCTGTAGCAAAAGCCACCAAAGGCAATAGAGAGAATATAGCTAGTGTGACAATTTTTTTATTCATATTTATTCACCTTCCCTTATAGCTTGGCTAGCTTAGTTTTAATACTCTCTTTTAATAGAGGTATTTGCTCTAGCAGAGATGATTTCAGTGACTCATTCTCTTTTGCTAACTTAACTACGAAAGCTTTATAGTCTTTGTCAAGCTTTGCTTGCTTATCGACTATTTTTCCTTCTGCCAAAGCTTTAGTTTCATCAATAGCTTTTAGTCTAATTGACTGAGCCTCTTGCTTTGCACTTTCAATAATCTGTTCTGCTTTCGCTTTCAAATCATCACTATCTAGACCAATGTTTTTACTTGCTTCTAATTCACTTTTAATTGAGCTTTCTCTTTGGTCCATAAATGAAACAAGTGGCGAGAATAGCACTCTATTTAAGGTGAAAATTAAAACAAGTATAGCAATTAGCATAAATAACATCAATGATGGATCAATATCTAGCATTTCTACTCCTCAAATAATTTCAAATTATTGTACCTTGTTAGTCGTAAAGGCTTGGTTAAAGATTCTTACTTTTTTAATAATTCTATAAAATTTTCAATATCTTTTCTATTTTCAAATGATATTTCAAGTTTATTAGCTTTAATCTTATGCTTTAACCTTAAGATTTCTGATATAGCTTTTGAATACTCTTCAATTTTGAAACTAGCAGGTATTATCTTTTTTGCTGGAGATTTTTTATGCCCTTGTACCATAAGCTCTGTATCGCGAACTGTAAGTTTTTGTCCAATAATAGTATTTAGAGCTATTAATTGCTTATCGCTCTCTAGTGAAACTAATATTTTAGCATGACCTTGGGTTATCTTTTCATTCACAAGTGCATCTTGTACATCTTTGTGTAATGTTAAAAGTCTTATTGTATTGGTAATTTGAGATCTACTTTTGTGAACTATTAATGATAATTCTTCATGCGTAATATTGTGAACATCTAATAACTCAGCATAGGATATACCTAATTCTATTGAATTTAAATCTTCTCTTTGAATATTCTCAATAAGTGCAAGTTCGCGTAGTCTTATATCTTCCATCTCAATATTTACTACAATAGCTTTTATATTTTTAATGGATGCCAATTTGTGAGCTCTAAGTCTTCTCTCGCCAGCAACAAGCAAGAATCCGTTCTCTTTTCGCACTACAACTATTGGTTGCAAAAGCCCATGCTGTTTGATAGACTGGCTAAGCTCACTTAATGCACTTTGATCAAAATGTTTTCGTGGCTGATAAGGATTTGGAACAACAAGCGAAACTGCTATCTCTTCTATTGTAGTTCTTTCGTCTTTAAACACAATATCATCAATATTATTTAGATTATTTGCATAAGCCTCTTCTATTTCACCAAGGATTGCTCCAAGTCCTCTTCCTAGTGCCATATTCTTAACCAACTATGGCTGATGCCAAATCTTCGTATGCTGTGTTGCCTTTGCAATTATAATCATATTCTCTAATTGGTTTACCAAAGCTTGGACTTTCTGCTATTTTAATATTTCTTGGAATCACTATGCACTCTTTTTTGCTACCAAAATGAAACAACTTATCTTTAAAATGATGGCTTAAATCATCAAGTACCTGTTTTGAAAGATTATTTTGACTTGAATACATTGTTGGAAGAAAGCCTTTGATTTTCAATTTTGGGTTTATAGATTTTTTTAATAAATTAACAGTACTAAGAAGCTGTGCCAGACCCTCTAGCGCAAAAAATTCACACTGAATAGGTATAAGTACAGAATCAGAAGCACTTAGTGCATTAATAGTTATTGGTCCAAGTGCTGGTGGTGAATCTATTATAATATAATCAAATTCATTGTTAATGATATCAATTTTATCCCTAAGCATTAGTTCACGATTTTGCTTTGATGTTATATAGAATTCCTTTTCTATAGCAACAAGTCCTATATTTGAAGGTGCTAAAAAAAGGTTTTCTACTGAACTTTTTAGGATAATTTCTGCTAGCGTTTTTGAGCCATTCATTACATGAAGCATATTGAACTCATAATCATTTCTTCTAAATCCAAGACTTGTTGTTGCGTTTGATTGCGGGTCAAGATCAATTAATAAAACTTTTTTATTCTTTGCTGCCAATGATGCAGCTAAATTTACAGCAGTGGTAGTTTTTCCAACTCCACCTTTTTGATTAGCAACACAGATTATTTCACTCATCTTAGACTATACACCTTTTCCCCATTTATAATTAATGAACCGTCGTTCGACAAGACAGCGTCCTCAATGACATCTTGATACTTTTCAATATTAAGATAATACGATTTACTCTTATGAAATTCTAACTGAACCTTACTAAATACTTGCTTCCATTTTGGGAATTTTGAAATATTTTTGAGATATGCTTTGAGTAGTCCGAGTGGCTCAATTTCTGCCTCAAGCGACATATGTCCTCCAGGTAGACCTACAAGGTTAATCCCAATGCCACAAACCAAATAATTATCTATTTTTTTGGTTATCACACCAGCTATTTTATTTTCAGCTATATATATATCATTTGGCCACTTGAGCCAAACTGCACTATTTATATCTTTTAATATTTCAGACATTAAAAAACCAAAATAGATAGATGCTGATGCTAACTTTAAATCATCAGGTAAATATGAGAGTGGCATTGCAAATGACGCAAAAAAATTACCTTCTTCGCTAACCCATTGATTATCCCTGCTGCCAATTCCATTTGTCTGTTGACTAGCCAATATTGCAATAGGAGCCTTTAGCCTTTTAGCTTCTAACTCATTTATTAGGTAGCTTTGTGTTGAATCAATTACATCAAAGTAGATTATCTCCAACTCTGAGCCCCTTTCCTAGCAGATAAGCTTTAGCACTCATTGCTTTTTTTGATGTTGGTTGCAGTGTGTTTATTTTTATAGCACCCATCGTGCAAGCTATTGTAATACTTTCATTTTCAATTTTTAATATTTCACCTCTAGTGCCAATACCTTCAGATTTTACCAACTCAACATATAAAAGCTTTAATCCATTTGCCAAAAATATATCGGGCCAGCCGTGAAAAGCTTTAAATTTATTATAAACTAGTGTTGCATTTTTCAAATCAATTAATCCATCTTCTTTTTTTATCTTCTTGCAATGCGTTGACGCTGCTTTTGTTTGTGAAATTGGTGAAAGTTTTTCATAATTTATGAGCGTCTCTATGGTAATCATCGCTGCGTCATGACTAAGTTTGCTCATCAGTTCATCAATTAACATTGTTGGTGGAATCTTGAAATATCTATAGCCAAGAATAGGTCCACTATCTAGACCCTCCTCCATTAGCATAGCAGTAATACCTGTGAAATAATCACCATTTAAAAGTGCTTGCTGAACTGGGCTGGCACCTCTATATAGAGGCAATAAGGATGCATGAAGATTAATACAAGGCGCAATACTAAGTATATTTAGAGGCAAAATTTGCCCGAATGCTGCTACAACTATAAAATCTGGTTTCAAATTTAAAATAGTCTCATATACCCCAACTTCTCTTAGATTATTTGGCTGTAAAATATCAATGTTGTGCTTTATAGCCAATGATTTTACAGGTGGTGGCAATAGCTCTTGTTTTCTTCCAACTGGACGATCTGGTTGAGTTATCACAAGAACCACATTAAATCTATCGCTTGCGATTATCGCATCCAAGATTATACTTGCATACTCTGGTGTACCCATATAAACTATTTTTTTCAACTCTAACCCTTAATATTACTTAATTTATCTTTTATCATCTCAGCTACTGCTTCTGCTTTACTACCAAGAACTATTTGAATTGATTTTTCATTAGGAATAATAACACCACTCGCTCCAAGAGACATAAATGATTCTTTATTTAATTTACTACTATCTTTTACACTCATTCTTAGTCTTGTAATACAAGCTGAAGTATCAACTATATTGCTAGCTCCACCAAGTGCATCTATGAAGGCATTTATATCTGAATTATTACTATCTATTTTGCTATTATCCTCTTTTGAGTCAAAAAAGTTTGGTTTTATATATCCGAGTAATATATATGAAAGTATGAAATATAAAAATCCAAATGCCATACCAAGCGGGAGTATCAAAATTGGATTTGTTGCTAATTTATAGTTAATAATATAATCAATTAATCCTGCAGAAAAACCAAATCCAGCATGAATATCCAGCATTTGTGCTATAGCTAGTGATAGTCCAGTCAAAAGTGCATGAAGTAAGAAAAGTGCTGGTGCAACAAACATAAATAGGAATTCTAAAGGTTCAGTTATGCCCGTAAGAAATGAAGTAAAAGCAACACCAGCTAAAATAGCTCCTGCTTTTTTTCGATTTTCTTTTGGAGTTCTTAGATAAATTGCAAGTGCCATTGACGGAAGTCCAAACATCATAACTGGATAAAATCCAGCCATATAAACTCCAGCTGTTTTATCCCCTGCAAAAAATCTATGCAAATCACCATTTGCCACAGCTGGCATACCATCTTTTATATAGCTAAAGTCACCAAGCTGAAACCAAAAGACAGAATTCAGTATATGATGCAATCCCAAAGGTATCAAAAGACGATTTAATGTACCATAAACGAAAGTTCCAAACTCACCAAGTCCTACTATGGTATGTGAAAAAATATCTATACCACTTTGCGCATAGTGCCAATATACTCCTGCTAAAACTCCAATTATGACTGCACTAATTGTTGTAATAATTGGTACAAATCTTTTTCCGCCAAAAAATCCTAGATATTCTGGCAATTTTATATCATAAAACCGATTATATAATGCTCCAGCAATTACTCCCATAATAATACCAATAAAAACACCCATTTTAAGATTCGGATCAATTCCTAAATACACAGCCTTTGCAACCAATACTCCAACTGCTCCACTAAGTGCAGCCGTACCATCATTATTCTTTGCTAACCCATAGGCAATACCAATACCAAATATCAAATCAAGATTAGAAAAGATACTCTCGCCAGCTATTTTCATAATCGTTGCCGCTTGACCATCAAATATATCCCCGTATCCCAAGCGAAGCAAAAGTGCCGCTACTGGCAAAACTGCTATTGGTGTCATTAGGGCTTTACCAATTTTTTGTAAAAAATTAAACATCTCTTATCCTTGCTTTTATTGTAGGTATCATTGCAGGAGTCACACTAAGTGTTTCAATACCAATATCAACTAATGTTTTTATTACCTTAATATCGCTAGCTAGCTCACCGCATATACTAACTGGCTTTGTAGATTGTTTTCTTATTAGCTTTATTGCATCAAACAAAACACTAGAATATGAATCAATCTTAAGAGATGCGTGTGTTCTATCAATTGCAAATAGATATTGTGATAAATCGTTTGTACCAATTGAGTAAAAATCTACTACTTTGTTAAACTCTTCTATTAAAAATAGAACTGATGGAACTTCAATCATTATTCCAAAGGATATACCATCTAAACTAATATCATTTTTTGTAGCAATATCTACGGCTATATTTTTTGCATTTACAAATTCATCTACAGTTGCCACCATTGGAAACATAATCTTAACCTCACCACTCTGCTTTGCAAGAAGAATAGCCAAAAGTTGTTCTTTCATTAAATCTAAATGTGTTTCAAAAAGTCTAATCCCCCTCACCCCTAAAAAAGGATTTTCTTCATCTGGAATTATCAAATAAGGAAGTTTTTTATCTCCACCAACATCAAGTGTACGAACCGTGACTTCATCAAAAAGTTCAAATATTCTTGAATATTCATATAATTGCTTATCAAGAGTTGGCTTGGTGGTTTGAAATAAAAATTCCGTGCGAAGCAAACCTATCCCTTCGCAACCTGATTCTTTGGCTTCTACTGCTGAGTCATAATCTGTAATATTAGCTAAAATCTTTATTATTTTTCCACTCTTTGTTGTTGCAGTTTCAAACCTATCACTAGCGTCACTTTTTGACTTCATATTTGCTTTATTAATTCTTGAATTAGCAATGTCCATATCGTTTCTGGACGGATTAATTGCAACTAATCCACTACTAGCATCTAAGATAATCTCATTATCTATATTGATTAATTTAGATATATCATCCACCGTGATTGAAGGAATATTATAGCTTCTAAGCAAAAGAGCAACATGTGACCTTGGTGAGATATTTTGAACAATTACTCCTTTAATACCACTTGTGGAAATATTTTTAATTTCACTAGGCAACAATTCATTTGAAATCAAAATAAAATCATAACTTGGTAAATCTTTAATTAATATACCATTCATTTTATCAAAAACTCTTTTTTCTATATCTTTATAATCTGCTATCTTTGATTGGTTTGCTGTATTTTCAAGCATCTTAATTGAGTCAATTATTGCTTTGTTGAAAATTTCATATGAAGAGTTTGGTAGATTATCCAGCATGGCTTTTTGTGCCAGAAAAATATCTTTTTCTCTATTTTCATTATCATTTGAAAGTATTTCAAGCTCATCAAGTGATTTTAAAAGTGCATTGCTAAACTCCATTTTTTCATTTCCACAAAGCTCACTATTCATGAAGTGTATATTTGCAACACAAACTCCACCACATATGCTAACACCTGCTTTAATTTCACCATCATATGAAATTATTTGATTCTCATTATTTAGCAACTCTTCATCACTAGAGCTAATTTTAGAATCATGAGTAGATAGTTCATCTAGTAGAGTTTTTATTTCATTTAAGGCATCTTTGGCGTTCTTGCCCTTTGTTATAATAGTTATTTCATTGCCATATTCAAGACCTAATGATAAAATTTCATTCATATTTTTAGCATTAGCACTTTGATTATTAAATATAAAATTAATATCGAACGGAAACTCTTTTGCTAGTGAAGCAATTTTGGCACATGGACGCAAATGCAAGCCATTAATCGCCTCAATATTTACAGTAATGCTATTTTTTTTTACAAATAAATCTTTGATTAATCTCATAATTCACTTTGATATTTATATTTTTAAGATTATATCAAATTCGCTACAAATATAAGATTAAAGAGATTT
>DZCE01000054.1:0-7703 GCA_022736375.1 Arcobacter nitrofigilis
AAAAAGCAATACTTAATGACCCTGTAAGATTAAAAAATATTGCTTCATCTGTTGGTTACAGTGGAGGTGATAACATTGATATTAAAGATCAAATACTGTTAAAAACTAACCTCTTTGCTCCATTGGATAAAAAAGAAGAGCAAATTATTGCTGAAAGAGAGAGCAAAAAGAGATATGCTCTTGAAGAGAGAAAACTCAGACAAGATGCAGCACAACATGCAGCTACTCTTGGGGCTAGAACACTTGAGATAAGTGAGGCTGCTAAAAAAACGGCAAAAATCCAAGAAGACACATATAAATCACTTTTGCCTTTAGTGCCAGTAGCAACTGCAGCGGAAGCTAAAAAAAATAGAGCCGCAGGTATGGATCTAAGCGTAATAATTGCAAAAATGAATTCAGTAGTCAAAGATGGAATAGTAAAGAAAAAAGAGGATAAAGAGAAGTTTGATGAACTAGCTCCTAGTGTGGCAGCAGCAAAATTAAAGGAAAAATTCTTAGGTAAAGTTAATGAAGATTCTCTTACAAATGCTATAGATTTAATAAATAGTTCGAAGTTTAGAAGTGAATTCTATGATAAGTTAACAACTATTAAAGATAAACAAGCTGTAATGGCTAAATTTGAGAGCATGTTAACGAAAGAATCTTTAAACCCTTGGTACTGGGTACCTGAATATGGTGATTATGAACAGAGTGATTATAAAGAGCAGATCAAACATGGCGATAAAACCTTAAATCAGCTGTTCTAGTAAAATATAGACAACAAAGTAATAAAGGGTATTAATGAGTAAGCTGGATAATAAATATACGATAACTCTTGAAGATGTTTATGGAGATTCATCACTAAAGAACATATTTGAAGGTCTCGGTGAGGAAATAAATAAAGTAGCTGCACTAGAGTACGCTGCAGAAAGAAAAGCAGAAGCTCTCAAGTCTAAGATGGTATCTAGTAATGCTGAACATGTTTCAGCAAGGAATGCTAGAGGAGGAGCAACAGATACTATTCATGACTTTGTAAATCAACAAGAAGAATTTGGTAATTTACTCAGGGATAATACACTCTATAAAGGGAGTGAGATAGCTAAAAGTGATATTTTAAGATCACTAACTCCTAATGCGATATTGGATCCTAAGACATCATACGAGGCTAAGGATGTATATGATGCGAAAGGTATCCTCACTGGTTATAATTATGAACCATACTTTGGTCCTGAAAGAAACTTATATATCCGTAACCTAGGTGGTGGAATGTCTAAGTTAGGATTAGCTGCTAGTGATATATCTGATGAAGCAGCTGCTAAAGGTATAACACCAGAAAAAGCTAGATACTTAGATAAGACTAAGTATAACCCTTATGAAAATACTCGTTACCAAAAAGATGGTACTTTGGGGTATGATGGTACATCTGGACCTGCTGTAAAAGTATTAGGTGATGCTTTAATGGATGTGAGATTAAAAGCACTTCCTGCTGAAATGTTCGAATTTAATAGATATAGAGATAAAGCTACAATTAATGCTAGATCAATGGGTACTGGCTATGAAGCAGAAACACCAGGAAATGTAGCTAAATATGGTGGAGGAGCTCATGAGTATACAGAGACAGCACGTGATCCTTTATTTTCTAGTACTAATTTAAACAAAGCAACACCACTTAGTGGGACTGTTATGCCTATTATTCCCAAAGGACTTAATGCAATAGGTAGTTATGTTGGTGATGATCCTGAATATAGTCTTCTTGAAATAAGTGAAGATAGTGATGGGTATCTTGATAACATAGTCGATGGTCTTCAGTATGGTGTTGGTAAAACGGGTGCTGGTTTACTTGATATGGTAGCAGATGGTTTAATTAGAGCTTATAAAGAAAGTGGTCAAGCAGTATCTGGTAAAACAGAAAAAGAAACTAGTGATGAGCTTAAAACATCAATACTTGGTGGTTATCTTGATAAGAATGGGAATTTTACTGCATTAGATGCTTATAAAACCCCAGAAGAGTATGGTTATCAAAGTAATATCAGTGGCTGGACAGAATCTTGGAAAGAAACTATGCAAGATCCAAATAGTACTATTCTAGATAAAATAAGTAAGTCAATAGAAGGTGTACTTCTAGCTCCTGAAGTTCTTGCAAGTAGTGCAGGTGAAATGATACTTGGTTCACTAGGAGTGGTTGGATGGGCAGCAGGAGCTGCACTCATGATGAATGAGACTTTAGAAGTTAGAGCTAAAATTAAAGGCACAACTGACTTAGAGCTTTCTGATTATGTAATAGCTGGATCAGCAGGAGCTATTTACTCAATGGCTAATACTTTTACAAAAGGTATGGCTGGGTTTAAACCTGCATATACTGCCTCACTAGGTGCTGCAAAAGGATTAGACCATGTAGCTCTTAGGGTATTAACTAATTGGTTATATAGGGGGATAGCTGAAGTAGGTGGATCAGCTCTTGAAGAAGGAACTGAAGAGGTTATTCAAGGTATAACTGAAGTTGTTGGGCAAAGACTTGATACAAGTAAACAAGATACTATTTTAACAAAGGATACTGGTTATGATTTAGCTGTACAAGGTCTCCTTGGTGCTGCAACAGGTGGTGCTACTAAAGCTGTTGCCTTGCCATTCCAAGGCATAGATCCTAAATTTGCTAGGGTAAAAGCTTTAAAAACAGCTAGTGATTCTTTAGTAAATGATCCTGAAATATCTGCTAAGTTATATACATTAAATAGTGATATAGCAACCCATGATGAACAGCTTAGTGCTGTTACTACTTTAAAAGATAAGGTTTCTAGTTTTGCATCACTTGATGATTTAGCAGCAGCTTTAAACAACTTAGAGACAAATAATTCTTTTTCTATTGGTATTATATCTAATGACGAAGGTATACTTAAAAGTGCAGTTGAAGGTGACCTAGAGGGTACTAAAAATGCTTTGATTGGAAAGCTGGATGCTTTAACACAGACTATTACAGAACAACGTGAAAATAAATCTTTCGTATATAATGATATAATGGAACAGTTTTCAGGGGAAGCTATCCCTTCTATACCAGTAGATAAATATACAAGCATTGATGATATGGGGACTACAGACGTAGATACTATTAAAGCTAATATGTTAGCATCCCTAGAAGGTTCTACTAATCCTGTTGTTAATGCTGTTAATGAGGCTACTACATTTGAAGAGTTGCAAGCCTTAGATTTAGATGTTAAAGATGCAGCTATTATGGTTACTGATCTTAAACCTTTTAATGAGATGATATCAAAAATTAAAGTTACTTCGGGTAAAGGTTCCGTGTTAACTATGTTTAAAAGATTGTTTTTAGATGCTTCTGATGTTAGTGATATTAAAACAAATTTAATAAAAACACTAGCTAGTATACCTACAGCAACACTATCTAAAATCGCTACTGCTGATTTTGTTAACACAATATCTGAAGGCATTGTTAGTGAAGATGGTTATAAGCCTCTTAAGCCACAGTATATCGCTAAACTAATAAATAAAGAACTTGGTAAACGAAAAATAAGTGATCAATTTATAGGTGTTACTGATATAAAGGCAGTAACGACATCAGATTTTGATTCTACTGAATTTGGTGATATACGAAAAGAAATAGAAGCAGCGGCTGCTGATGGAACATTAGAGGACAAAACTGCTGAATTATCAGTGAGATTTGCTTATGTTCTATCTAAAGCAACAGCCTCAGATCTTAAAAAACATACTGATAAAGAACTGCTAAAATCATTAGGTATTGACGTAGACCTTACTCATACAAGTGCTATAAAAACCCATAAAATGCCATTATCTGGGATTCTTATAGACGCTATAAAAAAGGCCAGAGAAATAGCTATTAAAACAAATAAACTAGATACTTGGTCAATTTCTGATAAGAGAAAGTATTTAGCTGAAACACTTAAGGCTAAAGCGGTAGGTAGTATGGCTGATATGAATATTGCTGAAGATATCCTAGAAGAATTTAACTTATCTAATGTTATAGATGATACAACTTATAGTAACATTAAGCGAAAATTAGATATAATAAGAAATAATAGTAAGCAAGTTCTTAAAGAAAACCAGAAAGCTCATACAGCTAGAGTTGAAGCTATTAGAAAAAATTTAAAAGAATCTACTGAACTGAATGAGACAGCTATAAATAATATAGATAATATGACTGATGAACAGCTCATGGATATATATAATGCAGTAAATATTGATGAAAATACAGTAAAACTATTTAAAGCAATGGGTGTTGATCTTACTAAAGAAGATTTTGGCAAAGAGAACACTGTGACTAAGATTGAAACAATAAGAATGGAGTGTTAATAATGGCAGCAATGTGTTCATATGATATTGAAGTCGTTGACTACGTAGCTTCTTTAAAAAAGAAATACGGTGTTGATAATTTAAAAGATTTACAAAAGAAGTTACCAGGGAAAGGTAAACAATTTAAACTAAACTATTTGGAAGTCACTACTGGTGATTTAAAAACTAGTTATAAAGAATTGTTTACTGAAGATGGTAAAGTATTTGATGAAGCACAAAAAAAGCTTACTAATTTTGTAAGTAGTAGAAACGATGTGGGGAACAAGGTCTCTAGATTATTAGATATAACTTCAGAAGAGATAGATACAGCAATGCTTTCTTTCAGAAAATATTTTAATACAAATATAACTGATGAGAAAAATAAGTTATCAGAAGATGAAATAATAGCTTCTAGTATCGCTCTTAAGTATATTTTAGACTCAATGGATAATGAGGAAGCATTGGCTGATGCATATAATGTAAAAGCTACAGATGTAGTTGATAAAGATATACAAGGATTATCAACGGGATTAACTAGGTTATACCCTACAATAGGGAGAGCTATTCTAGCTTCTAAAGGATTTGTTACTTCAGGTGACCCTAGAAAGTCAGCTGTTTCAGCAGCTGTAGTTGGAATGGCAGCAGTTAAAACATTAGCTAATAAAACTAATATTATTAGTATTAATCCACAAGGTAAATGGATAACAGGGTCTGGAGTTATAAAAGAAAGTAACAACAGCACTAGGGGTCGTCGTAGCCTTACTGCAATTGGTCCAACAGTTCTTTTAAATGAAGAATTTAATAATAAAGAGAATATTCATGCACTAAGTCCAGAAGCCGCTAGTATGCTTGCAGTTTTAAAACAAGCTAGTAGATTGGTGGAACCACAAACTGAAGCGCTACCTACTAGAGAGGCTTCTGAATATGAAGCAAGTATTCAAGACTTACAAAGTATGGGAGAAGAACTTAAAGAGTCTGTAACTACAGCTAATTCATTTAAATTTAAAATAAACTCTAATGTAAAAGCTATGCTTGATGTGTTAAAGAAAGATTTTGAAAAAACTAAAGAAAATTCATCTAGTGCCTCAAAATCTTTTAAAAAGTATATAGAAGAGAAATTTAAAGGGTTGCCTCCTGAGATAATCAAAGCTATCTTTGGAATAAACCTTGACAAAGATGCTGATGGTGCTTTATTTGTAGATAGTAATCTTGGGGTAGAACTTTCTCAAACATCACCTATGGAAGGTTTAATGGAGAATTATGACAGCCTTATTGATGATAACCCTCTCTTCTTTAACTACTTTGTTGCTGTTAATAGTAGATTAAATGTTTTTGAAACAGTACTTAATTTTCAATCAGATAAAAAATTTGCTAGACAAGTTTTAGTTTCTAATAAACCAACTAAGTACAGTGCAACTAAGACTGATCCTTCATATGATACTTTAACAGAAAAAGAAGTCTTAATCAGAAGAGTTGCTGTTGAATTTAAAATCCCTACTTCATTTATAACTGACCCAGCGGCTAATAAAGATTTAACAGACTTGGTAGAAGCTTTTGCTGACTTTGAGGATGCAACGGTAGATGGTATAATTAGTGTTCTTAGAGGTATTGCTGAGATTTCAAATGGTGCTATTCCTGAGTTAAAATCATTAAAGGGTATGTCTCCTTGGAAGATTATTAAATTAATAAGCGCTATTAAAGATATTCGAAGTGGTGATGGTGATATAGAATCTACATATATGGCAGAAGTAGATGCAACAGCCTCTGGTCTATTAATTATGCTACTTCAAAATGCAGGTAACAAGCTAGTTCAAGGTATGTTAAAAAGATTAGGATTTAAAGGCGCTGCAGAAGTTATAGAAGGTCAACTAAGAGATGCTTATGGGATAGCAGTTGAAGCACTATCATCAGAAATTAAAACATTTGAAGACGCTAATAATGGACCTAGCAAGTCTAAGTATAATCTTAAAAAGGTTACAGGCCTTTCAGAGACTAGTCAGTTATTATCAGCATTAGAATTAAATGTTAGAGAGCTTATTAAAATACCTATTGTAACTTTTATATATGGTCAAACAGCTAAAAATAACCAAATACAACTTGCTAAAGATTTATTTAAAATAGTAAATGCCTTAGATAAGAAAACAGATACGGAACAAATTACTAAAATATTTAAAATATATGATATGAATGATGTAGATATAAATGATTTTTTAAATCCAAATAAAAATACTAATGTTGAGGTTTTAAAAAATATACGTGCAAAGTTTATTGAAAACGTAGCTACGACTACTGGTAACTATCTAGTTACAGGAATTCTAGAAAAGGTATATACTGTTCCTTTTTTTAAACAACGGAATGATGATATTGAAACATTGTATGGATTAATTGAAAGTAGTAACTCATTAGTTAGTATTAATAGTCCATACTCAGTTATTAGTTCAAAAGAAAAACTTGATACATTAAAAAATAAAGATAAAATACCATTATCTAAATCTAAAGAAACATTAATAACAGAAAAAGTGAATGATGTGTTTGTTACAACTATTGCTAAGCTTAGAGCTTCAAATCCAACATCAGCTAGAGTTGTTCCTATACATACAATAGATGCTACAGTCCTTTCTAGAACTATGAACAGACTTAAAAAAGAATTAGGTGGAGACTTTACAGAGAATGAAGCTATAATGCTCGTACATGATGCAGCACTAACTAATAGTAAATTAGCTAGTCGATTTAGTACAATATACGAAGAAGAGCTTATTGAAGTTAATAAAGAGTATGATGTTGTTAATGAACTTATTAATGAATATCTTTCTAAAGAAGGTAGTGATAGAAGTAAGATACAAGATATAATTACAAGAAATGAAGAAAATTTAGCTGCTAAACAAGCATTTTTAAGCATTAGTAATAATATACCATATTCTTTTAGAACTAACTTATCAGATGATAAAATAGTTAACTCTGAAGTAGATACTGATACTGATACTGATACTGATATTAATACTGATCCTAGTGATGGTCCTAGTGATGGTCCTAATGGTGTACAAACTACTACGAGTAAAAAGTCAAGTAAACAAAGTGACGCTGCTAAGTTTTTTAAGGTAAAGGTTGATAATGCTCATACTGCTCTCGGGGATATTAATACTCTTAAAGGTATTACTATTGCTATGACAGCTGATATTAAAAAGTCTGAAGAAATTACTGATTCAGCAGATGATGGACATTTAAAGGTAAGAGCAGGAAATGAGAAAACTAATACAGAGCTTTCAACAATGAAGGATAAGGGATTTGATCCAGAAAGTGCAGACACTATATACTTAGATTTTGAAACAGCTGCTAAGCCTGGTATAGCCGTTAATGCTAAAACGGCAATTCCTTATGAAGTAGCTTATATTAATGGTGATGGTAGTGTTAAGGGTGTA
>DZCE01000054.1:7803-11012 GCA_022736375.1 Arcobacter nitrofigilis
GAACACATGTCAATAGTGAAATTTAGAATGTATGCGAAAGGGTATAATTAATGGCTTGTTTAACAAAAGAAGAGTATTTAGAAAGACTAAAGAAATCAATTAAAGATATAAGTAATGAAGAGTTAAAATTAGCTGAAGAAGCTTATGAGATGTCTCAAGGTAATGGTAGTAAGATGACTAAGGAATTAAGAAGGCTTAATAAAGGTTTTATTAGCTCAGAAAAGTTTGTTATGCCTCATATATTATATACAAAGGCTCAAATAGAAGATGATGTAAATGATAGATTTACTACTGCTATGTATAACAGTAATAGATACGTAAGTAACCTTATTATTGGAGGAGTACTCCCGATCACTAGTACATATGGTGGTATTGCTTTTGATGCATTTGATACCTGGGCTATAGAAAATTTACCATTGTATAATGAAACAAAGGATATGGTATCAGATACTTGGAATTCTAATGAGTTTGTTAAACAGCTAAGAACCTATTTAAATCCAAAAAGCCTAGGTGACTTATGGTTTAATTTAAATACGCTTGGTACTTTGGCAACTACTGCAAAACAAAATGCTATTAAGTTAATGGATGAGACTACATTAGAGATGGATAAAATGCTCAATGAAGCTTATGATGAAGAAATGATAGGTAAATTAGATGATATTATAGCTAAGTCAGCTATTTTTAATATTGCACGAAGTGGTGATCTACTTAAGTTGGTTGAAGGACAAACTACTTTAAAAGACCTAATTGCTTTATATGAGGGTAAGGTTGGAAATCTTAAATATGTTGCAGAGAACTTATCTAAGGTGTTTTTAGATGAAGATACTACGGGACAATCAGGTATTAAGCAGAATATACAACAATATAATGTAACAAGAAATGTAACAGAGCTAGAAATACTGAGCACACTTTATTCTTTAAATAAGATTGAAAGTAGTGAGGATATACTTATAGATTTATTTAAATCACATAGAGAAATATATAATAGATTAATATCACAAGCTATAGCTATTAAGACAATGGATGATGAGCTTCATGCAGTATCCGGTGATATTAAAATAACTAGAGGTAATTTAATAGATGATATACCTATAAATAATTATGAACTAAGAGCAATCACATATAGTGAGTATCGTGGGAGAATGTTTACTGAAGAAAATGGATGGAAACTTTTAGAAACAAGAATACCAACTGCTGGTGGCAAGTTAGGGATAGTTTATAGAGAAAGAACAGATGGGCTACAAGAAGGAATGGGTACTAACATTAGTTATATAAAAACGGGAATACCATTAACTAATGAGCAAAGATTTAGTGAAGAATATCAAAATTTTGATAAAAATGCATTTATAGATGGGATAGGATTAGATGGTACAGATGTTAGGTTGTTACAACTAACTTCTGAAGAAAAAAAGATATTAGGATACTATAATGACCCAGTAAAGTCACTTTTAAGAGCTTATGCTCATAAAAGCTTATTACTAGAAACAAATGTTATTAGAAATGCATTAGTAGATGGTTTTACATATATTGGAACAAATAAGACAGTTGATGTTATAAATAAAGAATTAGAAGCTTTAATTGATGATAGTAATCATCCTATTTATATAAAGATGCCTGAAAATATAGGAATAAGAGACTTATCTAAAAAAGTTAGAAATGAATATAGAAATGTAGATGATACACTATTATCTGATGTTGGAGGATTTAAAAATAAAGTAGATTTGATACGAAAAGATATTGCATATCAAGTAGAAGGTTATAAAGAAGACAATCTCGGCATTACCAATCATAAGGTTGCAGTAACACTTAATAGAGTAAAAGATCTGATTAGGTATATTAAAATTAATATGATTATATTAAATGCACCAAAAATCACTATGGATTTAGTATCTGCTATATCAGTGATATTAGCTAAAGGGGCTTCATTTGAAGAAGTATATAGGTATAGTAAAGAAGCTGTTAAATATAGTAAAGAAATGACAGATCTTAGGAATAAAAGATTAGAGTTATTATTGAAAAAACGTGGAAGTACAGATGAGATTGAAATTAAAAAATATGAAGAGGCTGTAAGAGCAGTAGATAAAGAAATAGCTATGCATCCTTTCTCTGCAGCACATGCAAATGGGTTTATTCAGTCATTAGGTACTGAAATGTTGGTAAAAGATAGAGAGTCTATTAGTGGTTTACAAGTTGAAATGGATAAAGTATTAGATAAGTTAACAGTATTACCAAATGGAGAACAAACTAGACTAGCCAAAGCTGTTATGAAATTTGCTAAGTTTGGACTTAATAGTGAAGTAATATATGCTTATTTAGGTGATAAGTTAGAAGGACACGAGAGTGTTGCTAAAATAGGTAAGTTAGTGAAGACAGTAGCTGATGATATTGCAGCTATAAAAAATAAAGATGATGCTAAGGGTTATTTAGGTATGTTAATAGCTACCCCTAACTCTACATTTGTAAGGTTTGGTGGAGCATTAACTTTATATGCCGACCTAATCCCTAGATGGGTATTATATCGACATAATATAAACTCAGGTATGAGTGAAGCTGAGGCGATACAGGATTCTTTAACAACTATTCCTGATTATAAAGTGAATATGCCTAAAGGTTTAAAATTTATGAGTGATTTATATTTAATGCCTTTCCCATCATTCTTTACAAGAATTCAAGCAGTATTAGCAAACCTAGCTGTTAAAAACCCGGTATCATTAAGTACACATTTACTTGAAAATGCATTACTAGGGGCTCATGGTCAAAACATACTAGAATCTAATATCTTTACTAAATTTAATAAAGATAGTATATTTACTAGCCCATTTGATGCAATTAGCCCTAGTAATATGATACCTTATATTAATATTCTTTAAAGAAATAATCATTAGTCTCTTTAGTAGATTTATACTGTAAATAAGTATAGCTACTATAGCCAATTAAGGCTAATAATAATATAGGTATTAGCATATATGCAATATACATAGCTGCAATTAGAGTAGCTACTACTGTAATTGCGATAAGGACTGAGCGTAATATATTTGATACTTTATTCATATACTATAGTCCATACTTTGATAAGTTTGGTGGGTATACCAATAAATAAAATGAAATAATAACTTGTGCTACCATTCCAACTAGCATTCCGCTAATTGACCCATGAAATAGATTTATAATTACTAAAAGTAATCCTAAGTCCATTGCAAAATCAGCGT
>DZCE01000055.1:0-5934 GCA_022736375.1 Arcobacter nitrofigilis
ATCGGTCGTCGTATGGCAGTGTCACTTGTACTTGATGAAGTAGAGAGTGCAAAAGCAAGAGCTTTAGAGATTGTAGGACAAATCACAGACCATTAAACTAACAATCTCATTTTGGCATATTTATAACCCCTAAACATTAAAGAACTTTTGATATATTCAAATATCTTTGGATGTGCTTTCAAGGAGCGTTCGGATGACATTATCGAAAAAGGATAAAAATATGACACATGATGTTTTGATAATCGGAAGCGGTGGAGCAGGACTAAGTGCAGCACTAACAGCAAAAGAGCTTGGTGTTAGCGTAATAGTAGTATCAAAAACTATGCCAACAAATGCTCAAACTTGTATGGCACAAGGTGGCATAAACGGTTCATTTACGCCATCACAAATCTCTTCCCACATAGCTGATACACTCAAATCATCTCATGGTCTCGGAGATGAAAAGATGATTGTACAGATGTGTGAGGAGTCAAGCAAGGCGATAGAGTGGCTAGGCTCACTTGGAGTGCCTTTTTCACTTGACGAGCAAAATCAAAATGCAAAGCGTTTTATGGGTGGGGCTAGTGAAAAGCGGACACACTACGCAGAGGACTATACGGGGCTAAAGATACTTCACTCGCTGTATGATAATTGTCTAAAAAATGGTATTGAATTTCAAAGTGAAAAGCTATTGCTAAATCTAATAGTACATGATGGAGTGGTCTGTGGGGCAATTTTTATAGATATTGCCACAGGAAGCGTTGAAGAGATTAGAGCAAAAAGTGTGATACTAGCAACTGGTGGATACGCTGGGGTATATCATGGATTTACCACAAATGGTAGTGGTTCCACAGGAGATGCCATAGCTGCTGTGACTAGAGCTGGTGGGGTGGTTAGTGACCTTGAATTCGTACAATTTCATCCAACTGCACTCAAAAACTCTAGCATTCTCATAAGTGAAGCAGCTAGAGGCGAAGGTGGCTATCTAGTCAATAGTGATGGTGAGAGATTTGTAGATGAGCTTAGACCTCGTGATGAAGTTGCTAGAGCAATTTTAGCTCAAATAGATGCAAAAAAAGATGTATTTTTGGATATTAGACACATCCCAAATATAGCAAAATTACTCCCACAAGAGATAAAGCTATGTAAAATACATGAAGGCATTGATGCCACGCAAGAGCTAATTCCTATCAAGCCAGTAGCTCACTACACTATGGGTGGGATTGAAGTGAACGAAAACCTAGAGGTATCAAATATCAAAAACTGTTTCGCCGTAGGTGAATGTAGCAACTCTCGGGTACATGGAGCAAATAGGCTTGGAGGAAACTCACTGCTTGAGATAATAGCATTTGGCAGATTAGTAGCCCAAAATGCTATAAAAGCCTTAGCAAAGCGCAAACCAATAGTACAAAATAATGAACAACTAAATCATGATAGAATATTTGTCCGTGAGATTTGGAACTATACTAATCAAATTAATTTCTATGAAAAGCGAGAGTTTCTAGGCAAAATTTTGTATCACAATGCTGGAATTATTCGCAATGATATTGGACTAAAAAGTGTATTATCAGTCGTGCGTCAAATGCAAAAAGAGTATCCATTTATGGGTCTTGGAGATAAGAGCTTGGAGTACAATATGAACTTGATTGAAT
Source organism: Arcobacter nitrofigilis (assembly GCA_022736375.1). GTDB lineage: Bacteria > Campylobacterota > Campylobacteria > Campylobacterales > Sulfurovaceae > BN30871. Next base: position 1,632 of record DZCE01000055.1, read on the forward strand.
TTGTAGAATTTGGCAATACGCTTGAAGTTGTCGAGATGATGTTAGTTGGAGCGTTGCATCGCACCGAGAGTAGAGGAAGTCACTATAGGGAAGATTTCAAAGAGACCAGAGATGATGCATTTAAAGCCCATAGTATATTCTGGAAAGCTGATGGTGTACTTTGTGCCGATTTTAAAGGAGCTAACAAATGAGTAAAATCAAAATAAAAAGATTTGATAGCAGAAGAGAACCCACCAGTATTGATATGGAATATCCACTCAAAGATGGACTTACCCTGCTCTCACTCCTCCATAAACTCAAAAATACGCTTGATCCATCGCTAAGCTTTAGTGGAGTTTGTCGTAGCTCAGTTTGTGGGAGTTGTAGTGTAATGGTAAATGGCAAAGCACAACTCGCATGTAGCTACAAGCCCTGTGATGGTGACTATATAGAACCATTAGCGTACCATACTGTAAAGCGAGATTTGATAGTAGATAAAACCAAAACTAAAAAGACTTTGATAGATTCCAAAGCATGGTTACAAAGTGAGCCAATAGCTACAAATGCACCAAAAATAGAACTACAAAGTAGCTGTATACTATGCGATAGTTGCTTTTCAGCGTGTCCAGTGATGGCTGTAAATGAGAATTTCCTAGGACCTTTTGCACTCACAAGGGTATATAAAAATACACTTCAAGGCGAACAAAACAGTGAAAGTATTGATGCAATTCAGACAAATGGAGTTTGGGATTGTACACTTTGTGGAGAGTGTACTGCTGCTTGTCCACAAGGAATTGACCCAAAAACAGATATAATGAACCTGCGAAGTAAAAGCGTTCAGAGTGGATATAGCGACCCTAACTTTGCCAATATGAGCTTTGGGCTAGATTTTACAATGGGATAAGCCCAAAAGATATTTACTTTTTGATATATGTTCATTTCACTTGACATTTATATAATAATAGTATAAAATGTAAACTAATATTAACTTGGAGTAGTGATGATAAGAGTTTTGGCAAACAAAAATGAAGCTGGTATGCTTGAATTTAACAAAAAAAACAGAGAGTTTATCTTTAATTATACTGTGGACAATCCCATATCACTAACAATGCCATACCAGCAAAAAAGCTATCTATCAAGCTATCATCTACATCCTATTTTTGATATGAATATGCCAGAGGGGTATCTCTTTGAACTTTTCAAAAACTTGCTCACAAAAGAGTATGGAGAGATAGATGATTTTATACTTTTTTCTCATCTAGCTAGCTCGATAGATGGGTATCTGACTTATGAGAACAGAGATTTGACTCCTAGCAAACTCACATACGACCTCGATGAAATACTGCAAGATAGAGATGAAAATCTATTCTCAGAGCTCATAGAAACATTTTTGCACAACTCTGCCATCTCAGGAGTACAGCCAAAAGTATTAGCACCACTCACAGACAAAGCAACACTATCAACCAAAGAGTATATCATCAAAAGCTTTTCACTAGAGTTTCCACATTTGGCTGAAAATGAGTATTTTTGCATGAAGGCATTAAGTCTTGCTGGTATCAAAACACCTAGATTTTGGCTCTCAGAAAGTAAAAAGCTATTTATCACGGAAAAGTTTACTTATCAAAAATCAAGTGATATATTTTATGGATTTGAAGAGTTTTGTGTATTATTTGGTTTTACGAAAGACAAAAAATATAGTGGTAGTTATGAGCAAATAGCAAAGGCTATTGCAAAAATTTCTACAAAAGCGGATGAAGATTTGAGAGATTTTTTCAAAATGGTTGTTATGAATTTTTTACTTAAAAACGGAGATGGACATCTTAAAAATTATGGCATTCTCTACACAAGCGATAAAAAAGAGAGATTTTTGGCTCCTGCTTATGATGTAGTAAGTACGCTTATGTATCTACCAAAAGACAAACCAGCCCTAACCTTGGGAGGCAAAAAGATATGGTGTAACAAAGAGGCTTTGATAGATTTTGGGTGCAAATTTTGCCTTTTAAATAAAACAGAGGCACAAAAAGAGTTTGATAGATGCATAAAAGCAACAATGGAAATTATCGTAGAGATAGAGGACTACATACAAAGTGAAGAAAGTTTTGAAGCTTTTGGTAGACGATTTTTGTCGATTTTACGATTTTCTCTAGAGCATATAGATGAGACATTCAAGGAGCTACCAAGTGGAATTCTATAAAATAGGTCAAGAGATAACAAAGCTTAGAAAAGAACAAAAGTTAACACAAGAGCAACTTGCCAAAAACACAGGAACATCAAGGCAGACTATCTCAAAGCTAGAAAGAGGCAATATCGACAAAATATCACTGCAACTCTTCGTCAAGATACTCGATAGTCTAAACTATGAATTGGAGATATCGATGAAAAAACCATTTTTCTATTTCGATGTGAACGCTCTATGAAAAAATATATTTGAATACACTACAAAAGGACACTAAATGAATATCCACAAATCAAAGACAAAGATTATATCAGCTGGTATAATAGGAAATGTTATAGAGTATTATGATTTTGCTATTATTGGATTTATGGCTGTGATTATGGGGCAGCTATTTTTTCCATCGAACGACCCATTTTTATCACTTCTTGGTTCTTTTGGTGCGTTTGCAGCTGGTATGGTAATGCGTCCTATTGGGGCTATATTTTTCGGTCATATTGGTGATAAAATCAGTCGCAAGTATGCACTGTTTGCTTCACTAATTATGATGGCTTTGCCTACTTTTTTGATTGGGCTTTTGCCTACTTATGCACAAGTGGGCATAGCTGCTCCCATCATGCTAGTGATGCTGCGTATGATACAAGGCTTCTCTGTGGGTGGAGAATATGCTAGTTCTATCGTTTATCTAGTGGAGAGTTCACCTAGTGGACACCAAAATCTATATGGTTCTTTTGTCTCTCTTGGGGCAAAGCTTGGTATGGCTATTGGAGCTGGGTTTTGCGGTTTTCTGATAGCTCATTATGGCGATAGTGCGATGCTAGAGTGGGCATGGAGAGTTCCATTTTTGGCTAGTATAATTTTAGCTATACTAGGACTATACTTGCGTCGCCAATTAGAAGATGACTACAAGCCAGAAAAATCCAAAGAGATACCCATAATAGAGATAATCAAAAACCATCGAAGGGTGTTTTGGAAATACCTAATACTAGCCTCTGCTATATGGATGTTTTATTATACGCTATTTATATATCTGCCTGTTTGGCTCACAACATTCGCTGGTATCTCAAAGGTTCAAGCCTCTAGCCTAAACACCTACTCTATCATTCTAGGCGTTATATCTATCCCAGCTATGGCAATGGTAGCTGATCATATCGGTTCACATAAGCTTATGCGATATGCATCAATAGCTACTGCTATATTTATCATCCCAATATTTTGGCTTATGACGAGTGGAGATATGCTCAACATCACTGTGGCTATCACATTTATGACAATACTACTATGTGCATTTCAAGCACCTATTTTTGCATCCACTGTAAATGCTATTACAGTTCCCAAATACAGAGCATCATTCACAGCTGTGATATTAGGAAGTGCAGCAGGAATCGTAGGTGGACTCACACCAGCTTTAATGACGCTTGTCACAAAGATATCAAATCAACCACTAGCTCCAGCTATTTTAGTTGGTTTGTTTGCTCTTATAGCTTTAGCAACCACAAAAGAAAAAGCACATGCACGCCCTACTACTTGATAATAGCCTCGAAATAGCCACACTCTTTTGTTGGATTTGTAAAGCTTCCAGCTGCTACACTTCCGAAATTAATCGTAACATCCGCACCACTCACCGAACCACTATCAGCTCCTCCACCTGTGGCACAACTGCATGCTCCAGTGGCTACCTTTGGGGTGGTAGCTGTATTAAATACACTGCTGATTGTATCAAGTGCAGTTGCACTGCTTGATGAACCTCCACCTGTATTGCGAATTTCCACGGCATACCTGATAGTAGCTCCTGGGATTCGCTTTGGATTTGTGGTTAAATTTATAGGGTCATTTATCACACATGAAGATTTACTGGTCCAAATAGTAGGTAAATTTGATGTATACAGTATATCTTTTGTAAAATCAATACTAGTGGTATTATATGAATATTGATCAAAATGATCATTTGCCTCTTGAACCCCTATTGTTGCACTGCTACCATTTGCTTTATTGCGAGATACACTTGGATAACGAAACCTAATATCTCCATTACTATATAGCACGACTTGAAATGTAACTTTATTTCTTTTATTGATATATAAAGATACAGCATCCCATGTAACCACAAATTTTTGTGTCTCTGGAGTTGTGCCAATCATACCATATGTT
>DZCE01000055.1:6034-10764 GCA_022736375.1 Arcobacter nitrofigilis
CCATGTAACCACAAATTTTTGTGTCTCTGGAGTTGTGCCAATCATACCATATGTTATTGTACCCCCTTTTGGAGGATTAAGGTCATCCCAATATGGGTATATACTTTGTGCAACTGGTCCAGGGAGAGCAGTATTCGCATAAGCCGTATTAGATGTGCCGAAATTTAATACTCCATTAGAGTTAATATTTACCTCGGTATAGATAGTATTATTAAATGAGAAATTAAACCCTATATTGGCTAATACCGAAGCATCATCACCAGTTGGTCCAGTCGTGGCGGCAGGTGGAGTCTCCATAGCCGTAGCAGCAGGAGTGGAGCGAACCAAATATTGCAAACCAGCACTCCATGATATAACACTAAGTATAAGAAATAGAATGACTTTTCTTACCATGCTAGTGCCTTTGCCATCTCACCTAAGCTTTTTTGATCAAACCTCATTCTTATTTTGGCATATACGCCATCGCTTCTATATGTCTGCAGATTAAAATCACTGTCATTAAATCCACTATGATTGTAGCCTATACAAAGCCATGCAGTATCAAATATATTGTATCCGAAATATGCACCTATACTGATATCCCTACTACTATTTACAAACAACATACTGCTTTGTACCCCTACATCTATCTTTTGCGTAATATCATACCGTGCATCAAATCCAATCAGATTAACAAAACTATGAGCATTATATCCATCAACACTATCAAACAGATATTTCACCCCATGCTGCAATGATAGCTCAAGGTCGTCATATGGTGTATAATTGGCTTGTAGATTATTTATAAGCTTTTTAGTATTAATCGTAGTGCTATTTAGATCACTATATTTCTCGCTATTATATTCTAATTTATCTAGCACAATCCATTTGGTTTCTGCTGGACGATATACAAATGAGAGTGCTGAATCTATATCCTTAGAGCTAATTTTATTATCCTGTGTATCATTATATAGAGTACTAAAAGCTAATCCCATATCATCATTTGGTTGGGTGTAAATACCTGCTGTAATATTTCTCTTATTTTCAAGAGTTCCATCTCTATATTCACCATTTAAAGTAGCTGTGAAATTATCACCCTTATAAGCTCCACCTAGTCTAAGTGCATCAAACTCATCTCTATCTTTAGTGATATTACCATCCAGCAATACACCCTTCTCATATCCACCATTTAGCCAAATCCGTTTTGTGAGTTGATAACTTTGCAAAAATCCAGTTGTACTATACAATCTACTTGTGTCATTTTCAAAATCACTTAAAGTAGCATACTCCATAGTCATACCATTCCATGGACGAACCCTAGTTCCAACCCTACCAAGTTCATAACTCTTTATACTACTGTTTGCCCACTCATAATTTGCAAATATATCAGCCCATGAACCAAGAGCATACGAAGCACCTACGGTGGTTTTGGTTGGGAATAGCTCACTATCATTTGCACCTAATGCTCTATCATGGGAAGCCGTTAGTCTCAGTCTTTGTTCGAAAAACGAGTAGTTACCACCTAAAAGAATCTGATTTGTAGCATCTATGTTTGTGGCACCAGCATATCTGTATCCTGCAAATAGACCCCAACTATTCTCTAATATTGAAGCTTTAAGCTCAGCAACATCACTCACATCATTAGTAAGTCTATCAATATCATGATACATCAATGCCTGAAGTGCCAAACGATTTGAAAATGTTTTTGATGCTTCTGCACCTATTTTGCGAGTACCTCCTAGTGCTTGTGATAGCTGACCAAGCCCAAATGAATCATCTTGTTCTCTATAATAGCCACGAAGATAAAGTCCGTTGGATAAATGTTCTATTTCTACTAATTTTGCATCGCCATGCGTTACGATGCCATCTCTTGTTGTTTTACTTAGAGCGTATTCGGCTTTTAGAGTGGTATTATTAGTAACTCTTATGGTAGTGTCCACACCTACCATCTCATTCTTGCCTACGCCTGTATCTTCTGATACAGCACTTACTCCTAACTCTTTATCTCCATCACTTGTCTTTGTAACTACTCGTCCTCCATAAGTATAATGTTTAGTTCCATCGCCTTTTATTTCATAATTAACCACTATATATCTCGGATTAAAATTTTCATCAACACTAAAAATTGGTTTTTTGAAAAATAGCCTGCCTTTATCATAATCAATATCATAATCCCTATACCGCACTAGCTCATCTTTGGATATTATAATCTCATTTCTATATCTATCTCTAACTTCAATTGTTATTTTCTCACTATTTATAATCATAGGTTTTGATTTTAGATAATAATACCCGCTAGTGCCATCACCCCTAATCTCATCTCTTTGAAATACCTGATCAGTATATGCCGCAAAAGCTTTTCCATCAAAGTTCTCACTATGATATTCGCTCTTTAGCCCTGTAAATGTTCTGCTATATTGCGTAAGCTGAGTAGTTGTTAAATCCGTATTGAAATCACCAAAAAGAATATTAAACTTATCGCTCTCTAATTTGATATATAGTTTTTTCGTGCTAGACGCTTCATATCCCTGAATAGTGTTATCATTATATATAGTGTAATAGGTATTAGGGTCTATCTCTCCAAAATACCTCATATTGGTGGTATCTTTACCACTATCATACGCTAGGCTCACAAGCCAATTTGCCCTAATAGTCCCTTTGGCAAAAAATGAAACCCTACCCTCGGTAATAGTCTCTTTTTTGGACTCATTTTCCTGATGTGCTTTAATAGTATTATAGCCGACCGTTCCCTCGGCAAAACCTACCATTATCCATTTTCGTTTACCAGGTTTTAGCCATGCCCTAATAGTTTCAGTTTTGGTTTTTAGCGGAAAACTAAGTGTGATTTCTCCAGTCTGTGTAGTAGGGGCTAGTGTGATATATGCCACACCATCTGCTCCTACTACATATTTGTTTTCTGGCTGGACTACAGCTAGTGGATTATTTTTAAGCTCATCGATACTGCTCATTGAACGAAAAGGAGCATTTACACTAAAAGAGCCATTCATTCCAGCTCGGAGTGGTTTATTTAAACTATTTAATAGCTTTACAGCAATGACACACGGACTAATCCCATCACTAATTGGATTAGAAAGCTTTGGCATATATATAACCCTCACAGGAGTAGATGAGACAAAAATTTCTCTAGTAAGAGTTTTATAATTCACTCCTTTTTCATCAAAAAGTCTTACCATAATCATATTGGCATCACTTAGTAAATCCACACCTTTATATCTATCTATTACCATATTAGAGCCAACATCAGTTGTCTTGCCGTCAAAGTTTATCATATGAACTTTTGAATCATTGAGCCATAACTCTGCTTTATGACCTTTTGGATATTTTACCGCTATACTAGTAGATGGAATTGATGGTACATAATCACTTTTTGGCCATAATATCTCACTTTCCATTCCTGCCAAATCAGAGTTAGAGTATACGGGCATCTTAATATCACTCTTTGGTATCTCATATTTTTTCTCTGCTGTTGGTGATTTTGTGCTGTTTGTGTCCATGGCTACATTTTTATTTTTTGTCAAACAAAAATCAACTCTCTTTAATGCACCTCGACTCAAATCTACAAACTGTGAAAAATTTCTATTCCCAAATCTAGCATTCTCTTGACAACTTCCCATTATATAGCCTGCTGGCAACATATCTTCATCGACTTGCACCACATGAGTGCCACTCTCTATACCCTCAAAGTGATATTTACCATTTTTATCAGTTACTACGAATGTTCCATTCTCTAGATAAAGTCTAACACCACCTACGCCATGAGTTTTTTTGCTATTTTTATATGCACTATCATACACTTGTCCCAATATTATTCCATGTTCTCTAAAAAGCTCTTCTTTTATGCTTAAACTTGCAGTTGCTATGCTACTCTTGTCTCCAGCACTTGAAGTCGCCCATGCTTGGTTTACTAACTCATTTTTACTATTTACCGCTCCAATTGTTGCTATAAATGTGATTTTAGCCATACCTTTTGATACTATCTGAGGTATGATGACTTCAAGCTCTAATCCATTAGAAGATATCACTGGAGTAGTCACTACTCCATCTAGTTTTAATGTTCCGTTTTGATATTTCACCCCAAGAGGCATTAGATCTGTTAATTTGACATTGGTAGCAGTTGAGATATTTTCATTATGAACTTCCATAGTGTAGAGTACACTCTCCCCTATACCTGCAATAGGTTTATTTACACTCTTAGCTACCCATAAATCTTGATTATTTGCAGATACTATAATAGCACTACTGGTCTCATATATTGCACTTTGATCGAGGTATTTCACGGATATTATATTACCAGCCTGCACAAATAATCTTCCATTTTTATTATTAGTTCCCCCATCCTCTAGTGGCATATATCCAGTAAACACTCCACTATTTATAGTTGTTTCTATAAGCCTAATAGTCTCACTATCACCACTTTGTGATTCCACTATTGCTTCTATAATTTCACGCACCAGCGGATCTGTATTTCTATCTATATCTTTTACTGATATTATTGATATATCATTTGCAAAATATTGTGAAGCCAGCGTTGTTGGCTCTGGTGTGCCAGTGCTAAGAGTCTGACCATTTGGTAATGTTGGTGGTGGCATAGCTTGCCAAACCCCACTACTATCCATGCACTCGCTTGATCCGATTATTGTGCTACTGCTAGAAGCAGAGGAGTAGCACATAAACTCTATGATTGGTTTTGTGCCAACGACTATTGTTTCCACTTGATTTGATGTGGTATT
>DZCE01000153.1 GCA_022736375.1 Arcobacter nitrofigilis
ATAAAGGATTTAAAAGATGTGTCAAATCTATCACTCTAATGCCAGAACAAACCATCATATAATGAAAATTTCGGCAATACTATTGCTGAAGGTCTTGCATGCGAGCGACCAGTCATAACAACAACTGGTACACCTTGGAATGAAATAGAAAAAGTAGGCTGTGGATTGTATATCAATCCAAGTGCTAATGAATTGAATGATGCTATGCAAAAAATATATGATATGAGTGAGAATGAAAGGGTAGTTATGGGTGAAAAAGGTAGAAAATACATATTTGAAAATTTTGACTGGGCTGTAAAGGCTAAAGAAATATTTGAAGTGATGGAGAAACTATGAAAGTATCTATTGTTACCATAACATATAATTCGGAAAAAACACTAAAAGATACAATTGAGTCTGTAGTTGGTCAAACTTATAGAGATATAGAGTATATCATTGTAGATGGAAACTCGACGGACAAAACCATCGAGATAGTAAATTCGTATGGAGACAAAATATCAAAATTTATTAGTGAAAAAGATAATGGAATCTATGATGCTATGAATAAAGGTCTTAGGCTTGCTACGGGTGATATAGTAGGGATACTCAATAGTGATGATGTATATTTTGATAAATATGTGATAGAAAATGTCGTAAAAAGATTTGAAGAAAAGTTAGTTGATAGTGTGTATGGTGATTTATACTATGTAGAAGAAAATGATTTGAGTAAAGTCGTAAGATATTGGAAATCATCTGATTTTAAAGAAGGTAGTTTTGCAAAAGGTTGGCATCCTCCACACCCTACATTTTTTGTAAAAAGAGAAGTTTATGAAAAATATGGATTATTTGATCTTGAGATGAAAGTTTCTGCTGATTTTGAACTTATGCTTAGATTTTTAGAAAAACATCGTATTTCAACAACTTATTTACCAAAAGTATTAGTGAGGATGAGAACTGGGGGAGAGAGTAATAGAAGTATTAAAAATATCATCGCTGGTAATAAGTCAATATTAAGTGCTTTTGATAAAAATAGAATAAAAGTAAATAAACTTATGTATGTTTTTTATAGGTTTGTTCCAAAAATTATTCAGATGATAAAAAGGGGAAGATAAATGATAAAAATAATAGGCGGAAGCGGATTTATAGGTACTCGGCTTTGTAAGAGATTAGAAAAAGCAAATATAGAATTTGAGATAATTGATAAAGCTATGAGTAAAAGTTTTGCAGATAAGTGTAAAATAGCTGATGTGCGTGATATGAAAGCCCTGAGCAGGGTATTGGATAGTGGCGATGTTATCATTAACCTCGCAGCCGAGCATCGTGACGATGTGATACCAAAAACACTCTATGATGATGTCAATGTACAAGGGGCTAGAAATGTATGTGAAGTAGCAGAGCAAAAAGGGATAAATACTATCATCTTTACAAGTAGTGTAGCGGTGTATGGATTTGCTCCTATTGGCACTGATGAAAGAGGAGAGATAAACTATTTTAATGATTACGGTCGTACTAAATGGGAAGCAGAAAAAGTTTATCGAGAATGGCAGGAAAAAGACCCAATAAATAGAAAATTGGTAATCGTTCGACCAGCAGTAGTTTTTGGTGAACAAAATAGAGGAAATGTCTATAATCTTCTTCGTCAAATAGCTAGTGGTAAATTTGTGATGATAGGCAATGGTAAAAATAGAAAATCTATGGTTTATGTAGAAAATGTGAGTGCATTTTTGGAGTATAGTTTGGGTTTTGAAAACGGTGTTCATACATACAACTACATAGATAAGCCAGACTTTGACATGAATACATTGGTTGCAAAAGTAAACAAAGCTTTAGGCAAGGATGAAAAGATAGGATTTCGCATTCCTTTCATGGTTGGTTATGGTATAGGAAAAGTTTTTGATTTTGTAGCGATGTTAAGTGGTAAGAAATTTACTGTGAGTTCTATAAGAGTGAAGAAATTTTGTAGCGATAGTATGTTTGATACAAGTGTTGCAAAAAGCGGGTTTGTCCCGCCTGTGAAACTAGAAAATGGATTAGCTAATACGATAAAGTATGAATTTGTGGATAAACAAGAGGGTGAAGTATTTTTTACGGAATAGTAAGTAAAAATTAAATTTTTAAAGGATAAAAACAATCAATGCAAAACATTTTTAGAGAGTATGATATAAGACTGTAAACTTCGCAAATCATTTTTTACATCTAAAAGCTTTAGACAAAGAGATAGTTATTGACGGTGGAAATGGTGTAGTTGGGACGGTTTTACCTCAAATATTTGATAATTTGGGTTTAAAATATAGAACCCTTTTTATAA
>DZCE01000154.1 GCA_022736375.1 Arcobacter nitrofigilis
GCAACAGAACAATAAAAGCAAATCCAAAAAGATTTACTTTTTTAAAACTTTGATTCTTTAATATTCTATTCATAGAAAAATTATATAGGAACTATGATTATAAATGAGCTTTTTAGTTTGAATCATATCTATAAAATGTTAGAATGGCAAAATATACAAAAGGGGTTACGATGATACTAAAAGCTATTTTTCTTTTCTTTTCATTGTTTGGAGTGCTATCTGCGACAGAGTATTTTTACTACAATGGGGATAAAAAAGTTACCCTAATAAAAACGACACAATCAAATGAAACTATAAACTACTATACAACCCCTGCAAACACTATAATTGGAGTTACTGATGAGATTATGATTAAACTCAAAGATAGCACTATGCTCGAATCTCTCTCTATAAAATATAACTTTTTAGTTATTGACACTCTTACAGAAAACATCTATCTTATCAAAGTTTCCAACAAAGAGGAAACCCTTCCAATGGCAAATGAACTCTATCTTGAAGATTCTGTTCAGTATGCTTCACCAAATTTTATTAAAAGTATCGATAAAAGATAATCATTAATGAAATTTTCCTTTTTTATTATTCTTTTTATCCTCTTTTTTAATGGTTGTGGTGAAACTACAAATAGTAACACAACTCTTGATGAAAATGATTCAACAGACACTTCAAACCTTGCTCCTACTTATTTTGGTGGGCTTTATAACGAGCAATGGTATATGGAAAAAGATAGCTCTTTTTATACGCTACACAATATAAATAGTGAAGCTCACATCCACCCAAGTAATACAACCTACCAAACATATACAGGAAAAGGGGTAAAAATTGCCATCATCGATAATGGTTTTGATATCAATCATCCTGAGATAAAAGATAATATCATAGTAACTTCTTATGTAAAAAATGATGGAACTATTATCAGCGATGTTTCTCAAAGTGACGCAGATGATAATCATGGTACAGCAGTTTCTGGAATAATAGCTAGTAAAGATAATGGTGTAGGGATACGAGGGATAGCACCAGAGAGTTCCCTTATCCTTATTAAAATGCCCTCAGCCATCTCAGATAGTACTATGATAAAACTTTTTGAAGAAGCACTTGAATATGGTGCTGATGTGATAAATTGTAGTTGGGGAAGAGGAAATATAAGCCTAACTATAAGAGATTATATTAATGGTATAACAAGAACAGCTCGAGGGGGAAAAGGTGTTAACATAGTATTTGCTGCTGGAAATGAGAATAACGGTACAGTAATGGAAACCGATGAAGCGGGAATAGAAAATGTGATAGGTGTTGGTGCTACTGATGGGGATAACTTACGAACCTATTATAGTAACTATGGAAACCTTTTAGATATTGTCGCTCCTGGTGGTTATTATCATAGTATTGCAACTATTGACCCTTTAGGGACAAATGGAGCTACAGAGGATGAATACAATAGATACAATCAAACTCAAGATGATGTTGAGGTTGGTTTTATTGGAACTTCCGCTTCTGCTCCAATTATCACAGGTGCTATTGCCCTCCTTTTAGAAAAAAATCCAAATCTTACAAGCGCAGAGATTCAAGAAAAACTTAAAATTGCAACCGATACAATAGGACAAAATACCCCCTATATCTACGATATGGTCAGTTCAAATTCTCAAACTCCAACAATAAGTGGGATTTATGGTACAAATATCAATACAACATTTAAAGTAAAACTTACTTCAAATAGTACAAATACAACATATGGACCTTATATTGTCACTTCAGGAATAAATAATACTTGGAATAGTAATGTGACACACACTTTACCAAATGGAAACTATACAATTGACCTACTTGATAATGATGGAACAACGATTTGGGCGACTGATGATGATTTTATTATCAATACAGCACTCTCATATTCCACAATCAATACTACAAGAAAGAAGAGTAATTATTATGGTTATGGTAAAATAAATCTTTCAAAATTACTTCAATAAATAAAAAAAGGAAATGAACTCAATGAATACAATGAAAAAAGTGGCATTTGTGTCACTTATTACATCTTCGATACTCTTTGCAAATGAACCAACTATGGTTGAAATGGCAACAAAAAAGATAACAGAAGTGGTTAATAATGTCAAAAAAACAGCTTCAAACATTCAAAGTAAAATAGTAACAAAAACCAAAGAAGTTACCCATAAAGGGCAAAGTATAGCTATGGACAAGACGATTATTAATGGTGTCAATGCTACACTTGATAAAAAATATATCGAAATTAAATATCTCAAAAAACACACAAAAACAAATG
>DZCE01000012.1 GCA_022736375.1 Arcobacter nitrofigilis
AGTGCATTAGGCATAGAGATAGCTAGAGAGCTAGGTGGCATAATACTCTCCATTGATTCACTTTCTGTATATAACGGTATAGATATAAGCTCTGCAAAGCCCACCACTGATGAAATGGGAGGTGTAGAGCATTACGGAATAGACATTTTAGAGCCAAATGAGCCATTTGATGTTTCACTATTTATAAAGCTATATCATGAAGTTTCTAACATTTCCAGATCCACAAACAAACCACTAATCATAGTGGGTGGCACAAGCTTTTATCTAAAGATGCTAGTTGATGGTATCAGTCCTATTCCATCACTCACAGACGATACGAGACTAAAGATAGAAGAAAAAATGCAAGATTTTGAATCCGTATACAAGGAGCTATATAAGCTTGATAGTGAATATATGTCACGAATAGCCTCCAATGACACATATAGAACCCAAAAGGCTCTAGAGATATACATAGGTAGTGAACTGACTCCAAGTGAGTATTTCAGGCTAAATCCTCCTGTTGCAACCATACAAGATGAATTGCCAATCTATGAGATAGATATAGATAGGCAAACCCTGCGAGAACGAATAACTAAAAGAACAAAGGTGATGATAGAAAGTGGACTGATAGATGAAGTGGCATACCTTGATGAGACCTATGGACGAACGCCAAACTGCATGAAAGCCATAGGTATCAAAGAGACTCTAGCCTATATGGATGGCGATATAGATATAAACAAACTGCAAGAGCTTATATCTATACACACAGGACAATTAGCCAAAAGACAAACGACATTCAATCGTTCTCAATTTAGATATAAATTCCTAGGAAATAGTGGTGAGATAATGAAAGATATTTTAGGATTATGATTCGTAGAGTGGGTTTGCTAACCCACCAAAAAAAAGAGATTGTTTATCTAACGGTATAGGCACTCATAGATACCATATCTGTTATATATGATATCAGTGGTTGAGCAAATAATATAGATGATACGGTTGCAACTACCGCAACACCAATCATAAACATTAATGGTTTAGATATATTATAATAAACTACATCTAAATCTTTTGCTGGTTCTTTTAAGAACATATATACAATTAGTTTCAGGTAATAATACGCTGCAATAGCACTATTAAGCCCCATCACAACTGCTAGCCAAATATATCCAGCATCAACTGTGGCACTCATAATATATAATTTACCCCAAAATACAGAAAATGGTGGAACGCCAGCTAGTGAAAGCATAAATAGAGCCATTACAACAGCACCCATTGGCATTATCTTGATAAGTCCAGCAAATTTCTCATATGGATGGTCAAATCTATTGCCAAAGTTTCTTTTTTTGCTTCTAGATATCCATAGCATAGCAAACGCACCTAGATTTGTAAACATGAATAGAGCATAATATATAAAGATTGCACTATCACCTTTGGTTGTACCAAGAGCAAGGGCAATTACTACAAAACCAGCATGTGAAATAGATGAGTATGCAAGCATTCTCTTCACATCATCTTGTACCAGTGCCATAATATTTGCTAAAGTCATTGTGACTACACCTAGTGCAATGATAATCCATTGAACACTCTCTATATCAAGATATACATATAATCCAAATAATCTCCATGCCACAACAAAAGCTGCTATTTTTGGTACGATTGACATATATCCAGCAAGTGGTGCTGATGCCCCCTCATACACATCTGGAGCCCATGTATGAAACGGAAACAGTGAAAGCTTAAATGCAAATGCTACTAGCATCATAATTGCACCACCTGTAATCAGCAACATATTTGGCGTTTCACTTAGTTGAGCATTTAATACTTGAGCTACATTTATAAGCTCTATTGAACCAGTTGTAGCATAAATCATAGCTGATCCCATAGCATAAAAACCTGCTGCTACTGCACCCATTGTAAAATATTTTATAGCCGCTTCAAATGAGTTGCTTCTATTGTGCATTGCAATTAGAGTATATAGAGCTAGTGAAGCCGTCTCTAGTCCTACAAATATGAGTATCAAGTTATCGCTTGAAACCATAAATTGGAAACCAGCAATCATAAACAAGAATAGTGCAAAGAATTCAGGATATGAAAACTCGTGAAACCTCTTTGATGTAAGAGCTAGAGGAATAAAGAGTATCGATGCTACTATAATCATGATCTGCGATACAACTGAAACTCCATCAATAAGCATAAGATCAAAAAATCCTCTACTGCCTACGGTTAAACCTACTACTGCACCAAGGTCAACAAGTAATACTAAAATACTTAACATAACAAATAAAGACTTGTGCAAATTACCTTTTATAAGATCAATTATAAGTATGCCCAAAGCTCCTGCTATTGCTATGAGCATTGGTGCAAGTGTTGGTAGATTAAGTTCGCTAAGTGCGACTGTTACTGGTGCTACCATTATTTTGTCTCCTTCATCATCGGTTGTGGTGCAATAAATATAGTATTTTTTGTTTCAGGTAATTGAGCTTTGTGGCTCATAAGCATTAGTGTATTATTTACACTTTTGTCAATCGTTTGAAGCATTGGCGATGGTGCAACACCAAGCCAAATAACTACAACTACAAGTGGTATTAGTGCTGCTATCTCAGTACTATTAAGATCTTTTAGTTTTAAGTTCTCATCATTTGTAACAGGACCAAAAAAGCTCTTTTTAAACAGTGCCAACATATAAACTGCACCTAGAATTATAGATGTACCTGCAATAACAGTTAACACTGGAGATACTATAAAAAAGCCCATAAGTACCATAAATTCACCAACAAATCCTATTGTTAGAGGCAAGCCAACTGAAGCCATAAGCATAACACCAAATATAAGAGCAAACTTAGGCATCACTGATGCCAATCCACCAAACTCACTCATAAGTTTTGTATGTCTTCTATCATAAATCATACCAACAAGCATAAACAAAGCTCCTGAGACGATACCATGAGATATCATTTGGAATATTGAGCCTGTAATACCCAAAGAATTCATTGCAAATAGTCCAAGCATGATAATACCCATATGCGATACCGATGAGTAAGCAATGACTTGTTTTATATCTTTTTGAGCATATGCAATCATCGCCGTATACACTACCATTATTAGTGATAGTATTGCGATAGGAAGTATCATCATCACAGAAGCATCTGGGAACATTGGGAGTGAAAATCTAACAAATCCATATGTACCCATTTTTAGTAGTACTGCTGCTAGGATAACCGAACCAATAGTTGGTGCTTGACCATGAGCGTAAGGCAACCATGTATGAAATGGAAACATTGGTACTTTAATAGCAAAACCAAGGAAGAATGCAACAAATAGCCATAGTTGTGTATCAATTGGAAGTACTAATCTATGCCATTCTGTAATAGAGAATGTCCAAACACCTGATGCTTCATGGAAAATATAAGCCATATATAGCATACCAACTAGCATTATCAATGAGCCAGCAAATGTATATAAGAAAAATTTAACCGCTGCATAAACACGCAATGGACCACCCCAAGCACCGATGATATAAAGCATAGGCACAAGAGAAAGCTCCCAAAAAAGATAAAATATTATAGCGTCAAGTGCAACAAAAACACCAACCATAGTCATCTCCAAGAATAGAAGAGTGATAATCATATTTTTGATGTCAGTTTTTATACTAAGACTCATCATGCCAATAAGGGTCATAAATGTAGTCATAACAACCAAAAATAGGCTAATACCATCTACACCAAGATAATAACTAATACCAAAATCTTTAATGATTGGCATAAACTCTACAAATTGCATAGCTCCAGTTGAACTATCAAAACTAATCCATAACCATATAGATATTAAAAACTCAATTGCTGCTATACTAATACCATACGCTCTTGCACTGTTTTTATCGACCACAAACCCAAGCATAGCTGCTAATGCTGGGAAAAATATTAAAATACTTAAAATACTGTTCATTTATTCTCCTTACCCGTTAATATTATAGATAATAGAGAAGATAGCTGTAGCTACAAGAAGTAATACAGCCCCTAATCCCATCCAATTTAGATAGTGTGACAAATTACCAGTTTGCATTGCTCTACTTTTGTCACCACTTTTGTATATAACTCTTGCTATGAAATCTACCGTTGAGTCAACAACTTTCATATCTACTTTTTGCCACATAACTTGTGAAAGCTCAGCGTAAGGCTTGGTAATAACTGCCTCATATAGCTGTGGAATATAGTATTGATTTGCCAATAATTTATATATAAAACCATTTTCAGTTTTTTCACTTCTCTTAAGTTTCTTGCCATATTTGAACCAAGCAATAGCTATGCCACTCACAGCAACAGTAAGGACAATTAGCGTCAGTACAATCACAAGATGATGCGTATGCTCGCTCATCTCATAATTTGGCAACCAACTAAATGGTAAATTACCAACTGATGTTACAAAGGCTTGAAATGTTTTTTGGAAAAATCCAGCTATAACGGCAAGAACTGCCAATGGTGACATTGCAATCAAAACATAACCATACATATCATGTGGGTGAGTATGGTGTACATCATATCTCTCATCACTCCAGAATGTAAGGAAAACTTGTCTAAAGCTATAAAATGCTGTCATACCAGCTGTTAAAATCAAAATTGCCCACAAAACTATCGTGCCTTCATTGAACGCTGTTTCTATAATAGCATCTTTGGAAAAGAAACCTGCAAAGAATGGAATCCCTGCAAGAGATAATGATGACACGAACATATAAATATGTGTCCATTTCATTTTTTTGCGTAATCCACCCATTTTGAATATATCAAGTTCATCGTGCATTGCGTGCATCACATTACCACCACCTAGGAACAGTAATGCTTTAAAGAATGCATGAGCTGCAAGGTGAAATAGTGCTATCCAATAAGCCCCAAGTCCAGCAGCAGCAAACATATAACCAAGTTGTGAGAGAGTAGAAAATGCGATTATTCTTTTTAAATCACGATTCACAAGTGCCATTGACGCTGCAAAGAATGCTACGAATGTACCTAGGGCTGCGATAAAGAAGCTAACACCCTCAACTGCCTCCATACTATAAAGTGGATTTGCTCTAATAACTAGAAATACACCAGCTGTTACCATTGTGGCTGCGTGAATAAGTGCTGATACTGGTGTAGGACCTTCCATAGCATCTGTTAGCCATGTATGTAGTGGAAATTGAGCTGATTTCCCCATTGCGCCAATAAATAGTGCAATAGCTGCGGCTACTAATATATATGAACCATTTACAGAAGCGGCAATTGAAGGTAACGCAGCAAATACAATATCATATTGTAGGCTACCAGTTACCCAAAACAGTATAAAAATACCAACAAGCATACCAAGGTCAGCTATACGGTTCATAATAAACGCTTCATTTGCGGCCCATGATGGAGATATAGATGGATTCTCTTCTCTACTTCTATCTGGCTTATGATACCAAAAACCAATAAGTAACCATGAGCATACGCCAACACCTTCCCAACCTATAAATAAACCAGCAAAGTTATCACTCATAACAAGAACTAGCATTGAAAATACGAATGCCGACAGATATGAGAAAAATCTATTAAAGCTCTTATCGTGATCCATATAGCCAATAGAGTAGATATGAACAATCGAAGATACAAGAGTTACAACAACCATCATGGTAACACTAATCTTGTCTACAACAAACCCAAAAGGTATTGAAAGGTTAGCAACATTAATCCAATCCATAAGCTTCACATGAACGGCTCCAACCGTTGCAACATGATAAGCTAGCATAGCTGAAGCTACAAAAGAAGAGACTAAAAGCAATGATGCTATAACTCCAACAAATTTTTCTCGTTTGCTCATAGCAAACAGACCCGCAAAAAGCGAACTCACAAGTGGAGCGAATAGTGCTATGTATACTAATTTTTCCATTCTTAACCTTTCATCGATACTAAATCATCAAGATTTAAAGTACCATGTTTTTTGTGCAATAATATTAGTAATCCAAGCCCAATAGCAACTTCACTAGCTGCAATAGCTATAATGAAAAATGCAAACATCTGCCCACTTAAGTCATTGTAATAGTGAGATATTGCAGCAAAAGCTACATTTGCTGCATTTAGCATAATCTCTGTTGCAAAAAACAACATTAGTAGATTTTTTCTACGCAAAACACCAACTAAACCGATAGCAAACAGTAGTCCTGACAATACAAGATAGTGATTTAAGCCTATCATTTTACAACCCCTCCGTATCTATAATTTTATCATCTTCTGTGCTTGTAAGGCTCTGATCCATCTTCTTGCCGGCTAGGATAATTCCACCTATCATTGCAACAAGCAACATAATAGCGGCAACCTCAAATGGCACTAAATATTTTGTAAATAGCACGAGACCTACTGCCTCTGGATTTGTAGCATTAACTTCTGGTTGCACTAGTGTCATAATGGAATTTATTCCAAGTGGCATTGTGAAAATAATTGTTAGCATAACAGCAATAGAGCCAGCTATTATAAATACTACTGCTCCATTTGTATTTTTCTCTTTTATGTCTCTAGTAACATCGAAAAACATCATACCAAAGGCATAAAGTGCCATAACAGCACCTACATATACTATAAGCTGAACAACACCCAAAAAATCTGCACCAAGCATAAAGAAGTATCCAGATATTAGTGACATTCCTGCCGCAAGTGCTGTCATGGCATAGAGTACATTTTTACTTAGTACTGTGACCAAGAAGAACCCTATCGTTAACACCGAAATCAGATAAAAAGCAATTAATTCAAACATCTATACTCCTTAATACGCAAGTGGCGTTTTTTTGATATTTTCATCTGCATTTGGCGATATTGCACCAAATCCATCAAATTCATTTTGGCTTTTTAGCATATCTATAGGTGTTAGCATATCTTCAAATAGTGAGAAGCTGGCTCTTTGCTCACTAGCATTTTCATATCTACCACCATGCACGATTGCAAGCTCTGGACAAACTTCAGCACAATATCCACAAAAGATACATCTACCAAAGTTGATAGTATATTCACTAACCTCTTTGCGTTGATTCTCATCATATCTGGTATCCATTGCAATACAGTTAGAGATACATATCTTTTCACAAAGTCCACAACCGATACATCTATAGTTACCACTTTCTAGAAGTCTAAGCATATCATGTATCGCTCTATATCTTGGAGCTATTGGCATTTTTTCTAGTGGATACGATACCGTGTGCTTGCCTTTACCAAATAGTGTACTTCCCATCTCACGAAGAGTAACCCATAAACCAACAAAAAGCTCTTTACCGAAAGTTCGTTTTACTACTTGAGTAAATTGATCAAATCCACTCTCTGGACTATGACTTAAATCAAGTAGTACATACTCTTGAGTGCCTTTTGTTCTCTCTTCATTTTTTAACATTTCATTCATATCTATCTCCTTAACCTAACATGACAACTAAGCCAGTAATAACTATATTTATTACAGCAAGTGGCATCAATACTTTCCAGCATAACCACATCAACTGATCAGGTCTAACATGAGGCCAAGCCGCTCTAATCCATAACATTAAGAAGAAGAAAAATGCAACTTTAATCAATATAGCAAGCCAGCCAGCTATAAAGCCCCAATCAGAATAACCACCACAAAATATAATAGCCAAAAGGAAGCTAATAGTAATCATATTGGCATACTCACCAATAAAGAACATTCCCCATCTAAGCCCACTATATTCAGTGGCGTATCCAGATACAACCTCTGCTTCATGCTCTAGTAAGTCAAACGGTGTTCTGTTTGTCTCAGCAAAACCAGCAATCAAAAATAGCACAAAAGCGACTGGTTGTTGCCATACTATCCATGAGCCGATGCCATCAGCTTGAGCGTTATTGAAATCCACTAGTGACAGTGAGCCTACGAGCATAATAGGAGCCATAACTGATAATCCTGTAACAACCTCATAGCTTAAAAACTGAACAGCAGTTCTTGAAGAGCCTATAATACCCCATTTATTCGCTTGTGCCATACCAGCTAGTAGTGGCGCATAAAGACCAGCTGCCATCATACCAAGTACAAATAGTATACCGATATTAATATCAGCTATCACAGACGGTATAATGACTAATTGGTTAATAAACGGTATAGTAAATTGAAATGTATGAAACAGAGGCACAGCAGAAATAGCTATAAATGCAGTAGCTGCAGCTATTGCAGGAGCTACAGAAAATATAAGCCTATTTGCATTTGCTGGGATAATATCTTCTTTGGTAAATAGTTTTATACCATCTGCTGCAATTTGTAAAAGTCCAAATGGTCCAACATGCGTTGGTCCAAGTCTTCTTTGCATAAATGCAAGCACTTTTCTCTCTATATATGTACCAAAACCTGCAAGTGCTGATACAATACTTAGTACCAATATTGATTTTAATATAGTTCCAATTAATAGTGGGTCCATCTTATGCCTTTCTTATCGTAGTTGATTTAAATCTACTATCACCAAAATGAGTGTAAATTTCATGCGAATGTTTAAAATCAGGTAACTTAATGATATTTCCGCTCATACGGTCATCAACTACTACATTTAGAGTAAACTCTTTATTATTTATCTCTAGCGTAGCTTTTTCACCAAGTGACTCTGCTTTTTCTTTGCTAACATACAATGCAAACTCTTCAAAAATTTGATGAGCTTTGTTTGTAAATTCATTGAATTGTCGTTGTGGACTACATCGATATAGTATCTCGCCACTAATGTCGCTGATTGTAATTTTAGCTGGTATCGATATCAAGCGTTCACTAATTTGATTTTCAAGAAGATATCCACGGTTTTCTTCTCCGCTATTTGTATATCCATTTGGCAAACTATCAAACTCTACTGCTTTAAATCCTTTGCTTGACGGCAACATAGTGGTCCATTCAACTGTAAGCTCCCCTGCAAATCCAAGCTCATTCATAATATCATTTAGCTCATATCCATGGTAGCTAACAGCCGCATTTGTAGGAACTACTCTTTTATGCATATTTGTTAGTGTGCCTTCTTGCTGATTAAGTGCAGGCATATCTAAATCACCATTTCCAAGACCACTAAGCACAAAATCACCCACTGTGTTATAGCCGATTGTAGATATTGTGCTATCATTTGTATCGTCATCAAGTTCACATATTAGTGCAACTCCTAATGAGTTCGTTTTTGGTGGAACAATCGCTATGCTAAATGGCGTGAACTCTTCTATTAGTGCTACTAGATGAGCTAGGTTTTTTGCTTGTGGGTGGAAATATAAGTCCTCACCGATTACTAATGAGAAGTTCTCTTTTTTAGCTAAATATTTCTCCATAGTTGCATCAAAATCTGCTGGTGCATTTAGTATATCAAGAAGTCCATTGGCTACTACTTCTATCTCTTTTTCTACATTTGTTGTGACTTTTTTTACTACTTCTTTGCTCTCATTAGTCTCTTCATCTATGACTATTTCTCTCACATCTGTAATTACTTTTTCAATGATTGTTTTTTTGCTTACTTGATGGAAGCTTGTTATATAGTCATTTATCTCGCTTGGTAATTTTTCCTTATCGGCAAATTGGTCAAGTATCCAATATAAAATAGCCTCTTCTGTACCAGCTTTATGTTCTATCTGAGTAATACTTTTGCCCATTGATACAATCAATGTATCACCTACCGGATGGAAATATAAGCCTGCACCTTTATTTAACTTTTGGATGTTATTAAATAAATATCTTACATTTGGATTGTCATTTCTTAGAGCTGAGCCTACACTAATTATAAAATCACTTGTTTGCATCATCTCTTTTATGTTCCCACCAAATAGAGTATTGCCAGAATGAGCCGTATAACTACTCATAAAATTTTGGTATGCTTTAGCTTCAGCATTAAATAGTTTTACACCAAGCTTCTCTTTTAATGATTGAAGCATTAAAGCCTCTTCATTTGTAATAATAGATGTAAATCTAATAGCTTTTGCTGATTTTATCTTATCTATTGCCGTTTTAAACACTGTTTCGTCTTTAGCCACAACTCTATTTTCAAAATCATATCCAAATCTGCCAGCACCGCATAGTGATACATAATTCCACTCATTTGTTACTCTGTATATTTTTTGGTCACGATTTTCTATTGAAGTTGGCTTTGTCTCATAATATATTTGACAACCACTACTACAATGCGCACAAGTCGCTGGCACTTTTGTTAGCTCCCATGAGTTTGTCGTATATACAAAATCACGGCTAACCAATGCTCCTACAGGACATACGGCTATACACTCACCACAATCACTACAATTTGTACTATCCGTATCATTGCTTGGGGTAATTACAGATTTTTGTAGTTTATTCCACATTGAGTATGCATCTTTTGGCATTGTCTCTTTATACGCTTTATCAAGTTCAGCCCCACCTCTAGCTCCTGTTGTGAGAGCTGAATCACCTATCATATCTTTACATACGGTTACACATCTCTCACAAACTATACATAAGCCTGGGTCATAATGCAATACACTACTCCAATTTTTTGCCTCTCTAGTAGTATCTGCAATAACATATGGTTGAGTATCAACAGTGAGTTCAAGAGTGTAGTTTTGTAGTTCACATGAACCACTTTGGTCGCACACTCCACATTGTAAAGGATGATTCACATCATATACTTGCATAATAGCTTTTCGTTCTTCAAGTATCTCTTGATTACTTGTCAGAACCTCCATACCATCTTTTGCTTTTGCATTACATGCATATACTCTTTTGCCATCAGCCTCAACGAGACATATTCTACACGCCAAAGTTGGAGAACATCTAGTTAAGTAACAAATGGCTGGGATAAATATTGCATTTGCTCTAGCTACATTTAGTATATATTCGCCTTCGTTTGCCTTACATTCGACGCCGTCTATTGTCATCGTTATCATATTTTCACTCATGATGCACCTGCTATATTAGTTTTTTCTAATTTAAAATTATTATATCTATTTGACGATACCATAGAACCACTTAAACCCATGTCAAAAGTAGGGTTTAAAGCTATTGTGCCTTTTAGAGTTGTATCAATTCTAAATACTCTCTCAAAACTTATATCATTTATTGAGTATTTCACACTTTCTCCATCTTTAATTTTCGCTATTTGTGCAAACTGAGGTGAACCTTTTAATATATAATTTTCACTTGATGATAGTAGTTTTGATCTATTTGTAGCATCGCTAAAATGATGAGTCTCATTGCAATTATAAATCATCGCTCCATCAAATGAACTAAGCTCTGCTGGCTCTTCTAGCTCTTCTACTACTTCTGTATCATTAACCGTGAGAAGATAACCACGCATATCATTTCCCTCTATATCAAAATCTTCTCTAAGATTATCAAAATCTACTTTCACAAATCCCTTTGAAGCTGGTAGTTTCACTGTGTAGTCAATCGTATTTTGGCTATAAAGTCCCATCTCATTTGCAATATCATTTAGTATATAACCATCATACTGCATAGCTACATTTGTAACAACTACTCGCTTGTCTATCGTCGTGAAAGTTCCCTCTTGCTGATTTAATGCTGGCATATCCAAATCACCATCACCTTGTGAACTTAAAATAAAATCACCGTTCACATTATAACCTATTGTAGCTCCTGTTACCTCTTTGTCAAGATCACAAATCAGAGATACACCAAATGCATTTGTGGCTGGTGGGGTTGCGATAATTTCAAAATCACTATAAGCGTCTATAACACCTAATAACTTAGCAATATTAGTAACCCTAGGATGAGTATATATATCACTTCCTATTACAAGCGTGAATCTACTTTTCTTCGCAAATGCTTTAAGTAGTTTTTCAAGCTCCTCTTCACCCACATTGCTCTCTGCACTCAAATTACCAATATCTAACTCTTTGATGTAGTCTACTATATGACTAGATAACTCTTTATTACTCAAAATATAACTTGCTAGTAATGCTACTACACCCTCTTCGCTTCCTACTTCATATTTTATAAATTGTGTTACTATGTTTGATATTCGTGTATCTTCTATCGTGTGCATATAAGCTACTCTTGCACTTTCTCTTTTGCTTGCCATCGTAATATGATATTTTACTATAGGACTATCATCTTCGATTCTTGAACCAAGCACTATAATGCCTTCAGATTTACTCAAGCTCTCCAAATTACCACCATATAATGATTTTCCACTTGTGCTAGCATATGCCTTCATAAATTCACTATAACCATAAGCTTCATCGCATACAAGTTTATAGCCGTGTTTGACTTTTAATTCTTGGAGTATAGCAGCTTCTTCATTTGTAATAGTTGCACTGAATTTTATAGTTTTTGCAGTTCTAAACGCTGATAATGCATCGTTGAATGCTTTTGTATCTTTACCATTTACTCTATTGGCAAAATCAAATCCATATCTACCAGCACCACACAATGAGCTGAATTCAAACGGGTTTGTAACTCTATAAATAGTATCGTTTTTAACCTCATAAAAGAGTGCACAGCCACTACTACAATGGCTACAAGTAGCTGGAATTTTATTTAGTTCCCAAGCGTTAGTGCTATACTTAAAGCTAGTATCAACCAATGCTCCCACTGGACAAACAGCGGCAGATTCACCCAAAGATGAGTCAAGTCCATTATTCTTTACATTTAGGATTGTTGAATTATATCCACCCATATGGATTTTTAATGCTTCATTGCCTGTGATTTCATGGGACACCTTGACACATTTCTCACACATAATGCATAATGCAGGATCATAGCTTATAAAGCCCCAGTTTTGCACTACTCTATGTGGTTCTTTTGTTTGGAATGTTTGAACTTCAACTCCATACTCTAATGTTTTATTTTGCAAATCACATTCACCACTCTTATCGCAAACTCCGCACTCTAGTGGATGATTTACATTATAAAGCTTCATAATATTTTGTCTTTGCTTAAATAGTTCTGCATTTTGAGTATGGATTACAGCACCGTTCACGGCCAACTCTTGGCATGAGAGTATATGCCCATCTACTCCTTCAACATCCACTACACACATACGACACGATGCTATTGGTTCGACCTTGCTTAGGTAGCACATTGTAGGTATGTATATGCCGTTTCTTCGTGCGATTTTTAGTATTGTATCATTTGTAGTTCCATCGCATATTTTACCGTCAATTGTCACTTGGATTTGTGTTTTAATATCTTTTTTATGTTCCATATTACACCGTCACCATTGAAATATAATAACAACGCATACATCTTTCAGCTTCACGCAATGCTTCTTCGCCCGTGAAGCCTAGATTTACCTCTTTGTTGTTTGTTTTTCGCTCATCCACACCAAGCTTTTCGCTCACTTTTCGTGGAATACCTGGCATCCAGCCTTTGATTTTCTCTTTTTTATCATAGACCTTTAGAGTTTTTAGGTGGTCTTCCATAATCTCATCATCAGTGAGAGAAACTTTACCATCATATAGATATCTAGAGATTACCGAAGCTGCTCTTTTTGCTTGACCTACTGCATTTACTATTGTCATAGGTCCATATTCACAATCCCCTGCTGCGAATAGTCCAGCACGGCTAGTCATATAATCCTTGCCGTTTGTAAGTAGTGTTCCCCACGATGTCATGGCAAGCTCCCAATCAGCTGGAAGAATTTGCAAATCTGCAGCTTGAGAAACAGCAGGAATTAGATAATCACACTCTATCTCAAAATCCCCATCTTCTCTTTGTACCAGCTGAGCTCTGCCACCGTTTGGATCTGGCACTAGCTCAAATTGATTTACTTTTAGTTTTGTTATCTGTTTCCCGTCATCAAAAATCTCTTCAATAGCAGAGTAGAATATAAACTCAACACCCTCTTCAACAGCCTCGTGGTACTCTTCATATGTTGTGTTACCTATGATAGTCTTCTCATCACGACGATATAGCATTACTACACGCTTAGCACCCTCTCTTATGGAACATCTCACGACATCCATAGAAGTGAATCCACCACCTACACAAACTACTACTTTGCCCTCTAAGTCTTCTTTAGCAGGACTTCCAATGCCATATTTATGCCATAGGTTTACTTTATCAAGCATCGATATCGCACCCCAATATCCACCCATATCCATCTTTTCATTAGCAGCCCCAACTTTTTTGGATAGCCTAGTACCAAAAGCCAAAAGAGTCGAGTCATATTCGCTCTCAATCTCTTTTAATCGCTCAGCTGTTACTCTATGGTTTATGATTACATCCACGGCTTCCATAGAAGTCACTAGCTCAATATCTTTATTGTACTTATCTATTGGCATACGATACTCAGGAACTCCTACGGCTACTTCACCACCAAGCACTGGAAGCTCTTCAAATATATCTACTTTGATTCCCTCTAGAGCTAGATAATAAGCAGCTGTCAAACCAGCTGGTCCAGCTCCTATGATAGCAACTTTTTTACCATCATTTTTTAGAGGTTTTGGCTCATATGGATGTAGCCAAGGTAGCTCATGGTCTGTCTCATAATCAGCACCCAATCTTTTTAGCTCCATAATTGATATAGGCTCATCAAGATTAGTTCTGCGACAGGCATCTTCACATGGGTGTGGACAAACACGACCACATGTATGTGCTAGTGGCATAGTTTGCCTAGTAGCTGCTAGTGATTCATCAAAAATCATATCTCTAACACCCTCAATATAAGCAGGAATATCAACATGAGCAGGACACATATCAGTACATGGTGCTGTTACTTTAGCTATATATTTTACCTCTTGATTATAGTGTTTTGACTCTTTTTGATTTACTATCAGGTCATTAAACTCTGACTCATAGTGTTTCATCAAATCCAAAATAGGCTTTGGTACAGTCATACCAATTTCACACTTAGAGGTACTCATCATAGTGCCACTTACCTCTTTTAGGTGAGCAACATCATCAAAACTACCTTCGCCTCTAGCGATTTTATCAAGCAAATCATATAGTATTCGCCCACCCCATCTACCTGGTGCACATCTACCGCATGCTTCAGAGTAAACTTGATATTGTGCTGCATATTCTAGAGCCAATCTCACTACATCTATATCACCATCAAATATAGAAACACCATCCCATCCTATAAATGCTTTTGATGCTACATCTGCTGTATAATTTTCTGGGAGTTTAAATTCTGATGTACTCCATGACGAGTTATCAACAATACCACGATTGTCAATAAATTCACCACGCCATGTAGAGAAAACCACATTTGCCATCTAGTTACCTTTTTTCTTTACCACTATTGTCCAATCTACTTCATTGAATTTAATAGAGTTCATAAGCTCAAATCCAGCCTCTTTAACCATATCAGCACTTTTTTGTACAGAGCTAAAGTCACCTATCTCAAAAAGGAAAATTCCAACTTCACCCTTGTCAAGTCCACCATTCATAAGCTCACTCATGCGTCCATAAAAATCATCTTTTAGATGTCTTAAATCATATCTTTTCATTTAATTAGTTCCTTTCACGGCAAAGCCCATAAAGGACTCTTCAGCAGAGTGCTCATGCGACTTGTCGCATTTAAATAATATATTGCCATTCATCATTTGCCGCCCCTTATCTATCTATTTCGCCGAAAACGATATTTGTATTACCAATAATAGTAACAACATCGGCTATATATGTCCCAACTAAAATCTCTTGTAAAAGTCCTGTATGGAAAAAGCTTGGCGCTCTGCATTTGAGTCTGTAAGCATATGGCTCGCCTTCACTTTTGATATAGAATCCTAGCTCACCCTTTGGTGATTCTGTTGGTACATAAACTTCACCTACTGGTGGTCTCATACCTTGTGTTACAAGCACAAAGTGTTGCATCAAAGCGTAGTTTTGTGTCATTATCTCCTCTTTTGGTGCTGAGATATATTGTGGTGCATGAGCCATTAACTGTGGAGCAGACTCAGGATACATTGGTATTAATTGATGGATGATTCTAATTGATTGTTTCATCTCTTCCATATATATACGGTATCTACCATAGCTATCACATCTATCACTTGTAGGAATATCAAAATCTAATTCACTATAAAGCTCATACGGCTCTTCTTTTCTGATATCATAGTTGATTCCAGAACCTCTAAGTAGTGGTCCTGTACAGCCCCAACTAAGTGCATTTTCTGCTGATAATACACCAACATCCTCTAGTCTCATTTTCCAGATTCTATTTTCTGTTAGTAAATCCTCGTAAGTTTTTATATCTGTTGGTAATCTTTTGATATATTTCTCTAGCTTCTCTGTCCAACCAGCTGGTAAATCTAGTGGAACACCACCTATTCTAACTGCTGAGTGTGTAAGTCTAGCTCCACAATAATCCTCCATCAAGTCCATAGCGAATTCTCTCTCTCTAAATGCATAGAGGAAGACACTCATCGCACCAACATCAAGAGCGTGAGTAGCTAGGAAAAATAGATGTGATATGATACGATTTAATTCAAGTAGCATTGTTCTTATTACCTGAGCTCTTCTTGGTGCCTCAATACCCAAAAGCTTTTCAACTGCCAGAGCATAAGCGTAGTTGTTTGAAGTTGAAGCTATATAATCAAGTCTATCTGTTGTAGGCAAGAACTCGTTATATGTCATATTCTCTGCCATCTTTTCGATACCACGGTGTAGATATCCTATATCAGGGTATGCTTTAGTGACAAGCTCTCCATCAAGCTCTAGTACAAGTCTAAGCTGTCCATGAGCTGATGGGTGTTGTGGTCCAAAGTTAATGACCATGGTGTTGTCATCTCTCTCAAAGTTGAGATTCTCAAAAAATGGTGTTAATTTATTAGTTACTTGCATTTCCAGCCCTTATCTTCGTTCTTTGAGCTGTTTTGGCTCTTTTTGGTAGTCTACCATTGGTGCTTTGCTGTATTCTATTGGTTGTGCCACTTCTCCAGCACTTATATCTGCGCCAAATGGCACTTCATACCCAACCCTAGAGAATCTTTTGGTGTCATATCTATCCACATTTGCAGGATCTCTATTTTCTGGTCCGATTGCATCTCTATTCTCTTTTCCAAAGATTTTATCCACTTCATACCATGACGCAGCCTCATCTCCTTGTAATGGATATGTTTTTAGTAGTGGATGTCCCACCCAGTCATCTGGCATTAGAATTCTTTTTAGGTATGGATGATTATTGACATAAATTCCAAACATATCATACATCTCTCGCTCTGCAAAATTTGCCATCTTAAATAGTGGCACGATACTCTCTATCGCACTACCTTGCTTTAGTTGACACACCACTCTCACTCTAAGTGCTTCTGTGACATTTAGCATTTGATAGAAGATTTCAAACTCACCTCTTTTTGCTAGATAATCAA
The DNA here is from genome assembly GCA_022736375.1 of Arcobacter nitrofigilis. Taxonomy (GTDB): domain Bacteria; phylum Campylobacterota; class Campylobacteria; order Campylobacterales; family Sulfurovaceae; genus BN30871. Next base: position 17,244 of record DZCE01000012.1, read on the forward strand.
CCGCACTAAGCTCACTACACATCGTGTAGCCGAACTTTTCTTTTAGGATTGTTAGTACTGCTATATTATCTGTTGGCTTGATATGTACTATAAGCTGACCTAATTGAGTGTATGATTGGTTGCTATATTTTTTAAGTGCTGTTACGATTTTTGCAAATTGTGTACCATCTTCTACTGCAAATTTTGGCATTTGTGGAGCTACCCAAAATCTATCAGTATAGTATGACTTTGCTTGGACGCTATCTTTTGGAGTATATTTACGCATTATACTAACCTCTGCTTTGTATTTTTATTCATATTTGCTGACTCTCTTCTGATTTTCTTTTGGAGCATCATCATCGCATACTGAAGCGTCTCTGGTCTTGGAGCACATCCTGGTAGATATATATCCACTGGAACTATTCTATCTACACCCTGTACTGTTGCGTAAGTATTAAACATACCACCTGTATTAGCGCAGCTTCCCATTGATATTACCCATTTTGGCTCTGCCATTTGGTCGTAAAGTCTGCGTGTGAACTCTGCATGTTTTTTTGATAATGTTCCTGCGAGTATCATAACATCAGCTTGTCTAGGACTTGCTCTAAAGATTGTACCAAATCTATCAAAGTCAAATCTACTAGCACCACTAGCCATCATCTCAATAGCACAACAAGCCAGACCATAAGTCAAAGGCCACAGTGAGTTCGAACGACCCCAATTGACTAATTTGTCAACTGTCGTTAATGCAATAGGCAACCCTGCGGTTGAACCATAATTTACTTGATGCTGTGCCATTCTAATGCTCCTTTTTTCCATGCATATACAAAACCAATTGCTAGTAATAAGATAAATAGTATCATCTCAACCAGTCCAAACCAACCAAGAGCTTTAAATGTGATAGCCCAAGGAAACATAAATATTATCTCTACATCAAAAAGTATAAACAAAAGTGCAATCAGGTAAAACTGTACCGATATACTATTTGGCTGCTTTGTGACCTCTGGTCCGCACTCATATATTGAAAGTTTTAACTTTTCTGTATCTTTTTTTGCCAATTTATGACTTATAAATCTTTGTAGTGCAAGTGTAGCTGGGAACGCTACAAATGTTACTAATGTCAATATAAATACCCCAAAATATGGGTGAGACGAAGCTATATGTTCCATTTTTAATCCCTTGTTTATTGCTAGAGTTTACTCGTAACTGTATGCTATAATAGCCTAAAGTTGATTAAAAAGTAATAGTTGAATGGCTTTAGCTTGGAACAAATAAATATTATGATGTAACAAAGTGAAACATAGAATGCATTAGAATAGCTGAGCATTATTATATGCATAAGCGGTACTTGTAAATAAATTGTTTTTTATTATTTAATGCAATTTTGTTTCACTTGCTTTTGTTTTGGTTAAATAACCATCGTCTATTTTTAGTACACTATCAAAATATGGCAACAGTCTATCATCATGGGTAACCACTATCATAGCCACTTCTTGTTCTTTGGCTAGTTTTCGCAGTAGCTCCATCACAGAAATTGCCCTCTCTTTATCTAGTGCTGCTGTTGGTTCATCTGCTAATATAATTCGAGGATCATTAGCCAAAGATCTAGCGATTGCTACCCTTTGGCTTTGCCCTCCTGATAAACTTCCTATCATATAATTTGTTTTATCTTCTATACCTAGGTAGGTCAGAATTTCTTTTGCTTTTTTCTTATATTCTACCTCTGCTATTCCATTTAGTTGAGGTAAAAGAGTTACATTGTCTTGCACATTTAAAAACGGTATTAGATTGTGTGCTTGGAATATAAAACCTAGCTTCTCTCTCCTTAGTTTTCTGGTATCTTTGAGTATCCACCTATCCTCATAAACAATCTCATCATCTAATGTAATTCTTCCACTTGTTGGCTCTAGTATACATCCTAACATCAACAGTAGCGTTGTTTTTCCACTACCACTTGGTCCTAAAAGCATCGCTATTTCACCTTTTTCAAGCTCGAAATCTATGCCTTTGATAACTTGTAGCGTACTATCTTTTGTTATGTATTCTTTTTTTAAATTTTCTACTTTTATTGCCAAGGAACTCATACTATTCACCTATCGCTTGTGCTGGATTTGCCTTTAGTGCCTTATATATACCAAACAGTGAGCCAATGACGCTTACTAAAACGACTACAAAAAATAAGCCCACCGAATCCTCTGGTAGTAGCTGGACATTCTTAGGAAATTTGCTTTTTATTGCATTGGCAAATATATTGCCAGCTACAAATGCCAAAAAACCTAATACAAGTGATTGCTGGACTATCATTTTCACAATTTCAATATTTGGCATTCCAATGAGTTTTAGTATAGCTATCTCTTTTATTTTGCCAATAGTCATGGTGTATATAATGAGTGAGATAATAACCGAAGATACGATAATCAAAATAATAGTAAATAGACCTATCTGTTTTGAAGATTTTTCTATCACATTTTTTGTTAGAATTTCTACCTGTTTCTCATTAGTATAAGCACTTTTATGCTTCCATTTTTTGATATTTTCTGCAATATCTTTTGGGCTATACCCTGATGATACTTTGGCAACTATTGTATTCACTATTGTGCTTGTCGTGTCTTTTATTCCTCTTGCTCTATCACTTCTAATGGTATCATTTGAGGCCAAAAATTGAAGTTGCTGAGCATCTTTTAGACTTATGTACACTAGTGCTTCTCCAGAGCTTGAGACGGCATCTTTTGTAATTCCGACTACTGTATATATGTTTCTTCCTAATGGTATTTTATCATCAAGTTTAAAGCCCAGCTTGGTATCCACAACAATCTCATAATGCTCCCTAGCCAACTCACGCCCACTAATGATATTTTGCGGTTTGCCGATTTTACCTATCTCGTATCCAACAGCTGTTACCCGTTCTTGTTTTAGGCTTGTTGGTATTTGTATAGTCTGAAATGTCATAGCAGCAGCTTCGCTCACGCCTTCAACATTTCTAATTTGATATTTGACATCTTCAAACAACCTAGAAGATTCAGCAAAAGGCCCCATGGTGTCTTCTTGCACAACCCACAAATCAGCATTTACACTGTTTAGTAGTGCCTTAGCATCCACTATCATTCCACGGTAAACGCCTAGCATTATTAGCACTATACCAAGCAACATACCCACACCTACTGAGGTAACTATAAACTTACCAAGTGAGTGCGATATATCTTTTATTGCGAGATTTATCATATTCGCACACTTGCTCCATTTGCTAATGGTTTCTTGTTTGTATCTGGTACTAATATTGTATCGTTCTCTTTTATATCGCCTTTTATCGCCACAATATTTGTGCTAGTATCCCTTGCTAATATCTCTACTGGCACGAACTTTGCCTCTCCGTCCAAATAGACCCAAAGCCCATCTTTGTTGTTTTCTTTTATAATTGTCTTTGCAGGTACTTGTAGTACATTTCCAAACTGCTTGGCAACAATATCAACCTCTGCTTGTTCATTGAGAAAAAATCGTGCTTGAGCTTTCTCAAATGAAATACCTATTATCCTCTCTTCAGTCACTGCGTCACTAACTATCTCTATTTTCTTTACAAAGCCTATCTGTTTTTGGTTTGGCTTTGAACGAAGAGATATATATGCTTTTTGACCTTTCATTATCTCACCACTAGATGATTCGTTTAAAAATGTTTTCACCCAAACATCTTTTGGATTGACTATCTTGATGACAACTTTACCAGCTAAGGCAATATCTCCAAGCTCTATATCTGTCTGCACCACAACACCATCGCTAGGGGATTTTATCTCATATGTTTGCAATTTTTCTTTTAGCCCTGCTAGAGTTGAGCTTAGTCTGGAGACCTCGTCCCCTGACGAAAGTTGTTCATTGTATGAACTATCCAATGTTGCTTTTGCTGAGACCTCTGCTAATTTAATATTATCAAACTCCACTTGGGAGACAAAGCCGCCTTTTCGTAATTGAGTATATCTCTCTAGCATTTTGTACGCTAAGTTATATTTGGCTTTAGCTTCATTTATTTTGCTTTTTGAACTGCTTTGGCTAGAGATGGCTTTGGATATACTATACTGCGTTTCATTAAGCTTGTCTTGCAAGTCCACAGAATCTATAATTGCCAATGTTTGACCTTTTTTGACCAAATCACCCTCTGCTACTGACAACTTCAAGACTTTGCCTGTTGAGTCTGCTGATAGTTGATACATTACCTCACTGTCCACTATTCCAGTTGCAAATATTTTCTTATCAAACCCGCCAGCTTTGACCTTAGCTGTTTCATATGTAGATTTAGATTTGTAAACTAATGTATAAAAGAGCAGACCTACTATCAAGCCAACGGCTATGGAGATATAAATAAATTTTTTCATAGATTATCCTTCTTTGGGAAATTATTTTCATTTAAAAGATAAGATACTGTATTTAATATATCATTTCTCTCGAATATTGCTTGCAGTAGGGCTTTTTTTGCACTATTTTCTACTCTAATAGCATCTAATACTTCTATATATGTCACCAATCCCTCTTTGTATCTAGCGTTCATGATTTTTCTAGCACTTTGTGCTGAATGAATAATATTTTGTTTGGCCTCTATTGTATATATGTACCTGTTTGAGTCCATCAAAAGCCCCATGATACTCTCTTCTAGGGCGTGTTTTTTTGATTCATATTCATTTAAGTTTTTACTTTTCTCAATAAAAGCTTTTTGTATCTCTGCACTATTTTTGTTTCCATCAAACAATGAGATGCTTGTACGCACTCCAACAACTTTGGTATCATAGCTATTTAGGCTATCTTCGTACCCATATGTGGCATAGAGATTTAAAGCTGGATACCTTTTACTTTTTTGGAGATCAATATTTGTATCGCTATTGTTTATCAGCAAATCTGCCATTTTCAAAGAGTTATTACTATTCAAAAGCTTTATTTTGAGCATTTCAACCTCTTTTTGTGAATAGCTTTTCATATGGTTGGCATTTAAAGTATTTTTTAGCACAAAATCATCCCCCAATGATTCACCAGTGAGGTATTGCATAGCAATTTTTGCTTTCTCAAGTTTGGATTGTGCAATTACGAGTGAGTTTTTAACTTCAAGCAATGAAGCGTTTATGCTATCTTTATCAGCACTTGTTTTTAATCCTGTTAGATAAAATGCTTTAGCTTGTGCTAAAAGCTCTTTGTTATATTTTAGGTTTTCAAATTCAATATTTTTATTAGCCTCTTCTAGCACCAAAGTGTCATATGTTTTTTTCACTTTATAAGCTAAAAGCTTCTCGGAATCATTGAGCATTATTTGACTAATAGCTGTTTTGTTTTTTGACATCTCAACTCTATATTTTGTCTGAAAGAAATCAAAAAGTATATAGTTCATGGTAATATCCGCATGCTTATAGCTACTATCTATTGTGGTAAATTGACCATTTTGAGGTAATGCAAAAGTTTTTGTAGGGCTATAATCTAGGTTTAGATTCAGAGTCGGTAGTCTTGAGCTTTTGGACATATCTTCATCATATGAATCCATACTTTTTTGATTTTGCATAGATTTTATATCAGGATTTGATTTTATAGCTTTGTTGATTAATTCATCTATATTTAGGGCTGTTGCGTGAATGTAAAAGCTGAATGATAAAAACAAATATATATATTTCAACTCTATCCCTTTTTTGTCATTACAAGGAAGTATAGCATAAACAATATGAACTGTTTGTGAATTGAGTCATTGTCACATTGACATTTGACTACCAGCCCTCATGCCACTAATCCATGCAAAGTGGAAATTAAACCCACCTCTATCTCCATCTACATCGAGTATCTCTCCAGCAAAATATAGATTTGGCACTACAAGCGATTCCATAGTGTGAGGATTTACCTCTGTGGTATTTATACCTCCTGTGGCTACTTCTGCATTTTTGAACCCTTTGGTGTCATTGATGGAGAGTTTTAGGTTCTTCATAGCATATACAATCTTGCCAATCTCTTTGCGATTTAGCTCTTTTTCTACCCTTATCTTGCATTTTGATTGCTCTAGGATAATAGGTATAAGCTTTTTGTTTATTACCCCATAAAGCCATAACTCTATTGGCTTTTGGCTTGCACTATCTACTCTCTGTAGTAGCAAATTTGTTAGCTGTTCTTTTGTGAATTGTGGCATCAAATCAAGACTAAGCTCACAATACTCATAATTAGCCAAACGAATACTAGCTTCACGACTCAAATCCAAAATAGCAAGTCCACTAATACCATAATCAGCGAAAAGCAGATCACCACTCTTTTCTATGATAAACTCCGAATTAGCATATAGCTTGGCTACACCTGCTATCTTAACCCCTGCACATTTTTTGACCCATGAGTCGTGCGAACATAGCTGTACGAGTGATGGCAAACACGGCACTACACTATGTCCCATCTGTAAAGCAAATATATGTCCAGCATTCGAGCCTCCCAGCTGTGGTGTGGCAGGTGAACCAGATGCCAAAAGCAGTTTTTGGCATGTTTTTTTACCGTGCGTTGTTTCAACTGTAAACATATCGCTACTTTTTTCTATACCAGTCACACCACACTCACAAACTATCTCTACGCCTACTCGCTTTGCTTCATATTCTAGTAGCTCTACAACCGAACTTGCTTGAAGTGACATTGGAAACATTTTACCATCTTTGTCTTCTACTAACTCTAGCCCTATGGATCTAAAAAACTTCTCAACCACATCAAAACCATATCCGTCCAAAACTTCTCTGATAAAAGCACTGTTTTCTCCATGAAAACGCTTCTGGTTGATATATTTGTTGCCTATATTACATTTTCCATTACCTGATACTAATATCTTTTTACCTAGTTTATTGTTCTGTTCTAGTAGCGTGACTTTTTGTCCAGCTCTGGCACGACAGATAGCTGATACCAATCCAGCTGCCCCACCACCTATGATGATTAAATTTTTATTACTCAAAATGTTTTAATCTTTTTGGTTATTTAGAATAGATTGCAGGTATAGCTTTTGTAGCTTATCTCTTGCCCAATCTGTTTTACGAAAAAACTTCAAACATGAAGATATACTAGGATTTAAATTAAAGCATTTGACATTTATTAGCTTCCCCAGCTCTTCAAAGCCATATTCTGCCTCTAGTGTTTCTAGCATGATTGCTAGTGTGATTCCATGCAGTGGATTTGTCTTGTTTTGTTGATCCATTTTATTATCTCCTTAAAATATTTTAATACTATGTCACGGTCTATTTGACTACATTAGAGACTTATCTATTTTTATGATTATAACATAATATTTTTTTGACAAATTGAGTAAAATATTGTCAATTAAAGTTGTATAATATGAAAATACACATTAAAAAGGATAATAAATGACATTTACGGAATCCATAAAAAGATGTTTGATTGAAAAATATGCTGACTTTAATGGTAGAGCATCTAGGTCTGAATATTGGTGGTTTGCACTATTTTCGTTTTTAGTTTATATGGGAACAATGGTTCTGTCTGGTGGAATAATGGATGATACTGGCAATATCTCAAGCACTGGGGCAATAATGTTTCTACTGGTTGTATTTGCGTTGCTTTTACCTACTGTTGCGGTAACAGTTAGACGGTTACACGATATTAATCAAAGTGGTTGGTGGTATCTTCTTGTTCTTATTCCATATATTGGTGGGATTATACTTATGATATTAATGATTTTGCCAGCAAAAGAGCCAAACAGATTTGGCGAAATGGTCGCTAGCTAAAATTTAATCTTTAATGCTAGCAAATGGTTCTTATTTGCTGAATACATTTCCTAGCATACCCTTGATTGCACCTTGCAAATCAGCAGGATAGATTACAAACTTGGAATTGTCACTTTTACTTATTTTTTCCAATGAAGTGATGTATCTATCGCCTAATAAAAACATTGCTGGTAACTCTTTGTCTTGAATATTATCAGAAATGAGCCTGATAGCTTCTGCTGACGCACTTGCTAATGCTACTTGTGCTTGGGCTTCTCTTTTTGCGGCCTCTAGCTTACCATCTGCTTCTAGTATTGCAGCATTTTTATTGCCCTCAGCCGTGGTTTCTATTGCTCTTCTTTCTCTCTCTGCTGCTGCTTGTCGCTCCATAGATGCTTGCATCGATTTGCTTGGAGCTATGTCTTGTATCTCTACTGATTTTACAGTCACTCCCCAGTCGGCTACATCATCTACTATCTGATCTTTTAGCCTAGTTTTTATAACTTCACGATTGGATAGTGCTTCATCGAGCGTCATTTCGCCAAGTATTGAACGAAGTGTTGTCATAACGAGTTGTTGTATTGCTAGTCTAAAATTTTCTATACCATATATTGCATCCCTAGGACTTGTAACGCGTATAAAAGCCACTGCATTAGTGAGTATAACAGCATTATCGCGTGTAATAACCTCTTGTTGTGGAATATCTAGTATGATATCTCGTGTGCTAACACGCTGACGAACTACTTCTATATAAGGTATGATGATATTTAGCCCAGGGAAAAGTGTACGAGAAAATTTGCCTAGTCGCTCCACTACCCACTCTTCACCTTGAGGAACGATATTTATGCCTTTATAGAGTGTTACTATTACTGCGATGGCTAAAATTACTACTATATTTAATGCTTCCATTGTGTCTCCTTTATTGTATTGGTTCAACTTCGATAAGCTGACCATTAATTTGTACGATTTTCACGCGTCTGTTTTTGTCTATATCGATTTTTGATGTAGCATGCCAAGAACTATTTCCTAGCACAGGCGTATCAAAAGTGACTTTGCCTCTACTATGTGGCCGTATCTCTTTGATAACCGTGCCTATTGTATCAAGGCTATAATTAGATTGACCACTATTACTTATGGATTCTTGCTTAAACCATTTAAGCCATGCCATAATGGATAACACTGAAAGTATCATCCAAACACTAATCTCTACGGAAAACGATACCCCTGCAATGGCGTCTAGGATACCTACTACAATTGCGGCTACACCAAGTCCGAGAATGAAAAAAGTACCCAAGTTCATTTCAATAATCAATAAAATAACGCCAAAAATAATCCAGTGCCACCACAAAACAGTTTCATTAAGAAATTCAATCATTATCACTCCTTTTAGACTTAGTATAGCATAATTATGGCTCTAGTCTTTGCATATTCCAACTACCATCATCAGTTTTGAGATACTGAAATCTATCATGCAATCTATCACATCCACCTTGCCAAAACTCAAAAAGCGTTGGTCGCACTATATATCCGCCCCATTTATCTGGAAATGGTATCTCGCCTTTGGCAAATCTTTTTCGTATTTGGTCGAATTTTTGCTCCAAAAGACTTCGTGAGCTAATCACTTCACTTTGTTGTGATACCCATGCGCCTATTTGACTTCCTCTTGGACGGCTAAGAAAATATTTTAGTGATTCTACTTTGCTAATTTGTTCTATCACACCCTCAATTCGTAGCTGCCTCTCAAGCCCTAGCCATGCAAAGTGAATTGCAACAAATGGATTTTCTCCTATCTGCTGTGATTTTTTGCTTTCATAATTAGAGAAAAATACAAATCCCTCTTCATCGTACCTCTTTAGCAAAACTGTTCTTTGTGATGGTTGTAAGTCTTTGCCCACGGTTGCTAAAGTCATCGCATTTGGCTCTATTAGCTTTGCTTCAACTGCTTGATGAAACCATAATTCAAACTGCCCAAAAGGGTTTGGATTCATCTCTTCTTTGTGCAGTCCTTTTGTGGTATATTCTTGTCGCATTTTTGCTAAATCTATCATATTCTATCCCTCAATATTTTTCAATTATTAGCTTATAAGCTCCACGACCTCATTAAATGGTAATCTAAGCATAGTAGATTGCTCGTTAATTCGATATCCAAATGGCAATAGCATAGCCACTTGAAATTTAGAAGTATCTAGATTTAATATCTCCTCAACCTTATCTTTTTCAAATCCCTCTATCGGACATGAATCAATCCCTATAAATGCCCCTGCTGTCATCATATTAGCCGATGCTATATAACTCTGTTTTGCTGTCCATGCATATATGCTATCATCATTACTTAGGGTATTACTCATGTGTCCCGTATAAAGCTCCACATATCCATCTAGTTTCTCTTTAGTCATTTCTCTACGAGCCAACCTAGCGCGTGGGACTCCACTCTCTACTTTGACACTCTCAATCCCAGCCAAAACAACCACCAGATGTGAACACGATGTAATTTGTGGCTGATTCCAGCATAGCACTCTTAACTTCTCTTTTAATTCTTGATTTGTTATCACTAGAAATTTCCAAGCCTCCATACCAAAAGACGATGGTGATTTCACACCAGCTTCTAGTATATATCGCATCTGCTCAGCTGGTATCTTTTTTGTCTCATCAAACAGTTTGCAAGCATGTCTAAAATCTATTGCTTTGGTAAAATCATTTGTCATATTTTATCCTTTATGATTGACTGATTATTTTGCTAGATAAATATCTAGACCATCAAAAAACACCATAAGCAACTCATCTGGCAATGCTTTGTAGTTTTTGTGATTTTCATTCCTAAACAGTGATGAGAGTTGCTGTTTGGTTAGCTCCACACCACCTAGCCAAAATATCTCCCCAATCTGGGCATCTTTTAGCTCTAATACTATTCGTAATTTCTTTAATATTAGATTATTGGTAAGTCCTACGGCTTCATCATCATTTGTCACACTCTTTGAGGCTCCTCTTTTAAAGGCTACCAGCCCATCTAGAAAGACTCCAATTTCCTCATATGAGCAGATTTTAAACTCTTTTTCTTGACGACGAACTAATAGCGATTTCAAATGTTCTTGATCCATCTCATAATCTGCACAAGCATACGCTTTGAGCATATCGTCTATTGTTAAATTTAACGCTTTATGTATGCGAAAAAGTATCTCGTTTAAATCTTTCTTTTTACTCATATATTCTCCAAATTACAACTTTTATCTTCAAAAAGTATATCATATTTTTATCATATCGTCATTATCTAATGGTTAAGCTAGATTGGTTTTGACCATACTTGTGCTAGAATTTACTTGGTGTAATAATATATTCGCTTAAAAGGAAGTCAATAGGAATATTAGCATTAGGCTAGAGGCGAGCTTTTTATTGTGATTTTTCAAAATGTTGATAATCTTTAGTAGCCCAATCACCTCCCCATCTCCAGCCATATTTTTTAAAAATCTTAACTGCATCGCTATCTTTGGTTAAAATTGCCTTTGATTCAGGAGTATTTGCTTGTTGAAATCTATTCAAAAATCTAATTGATGCCTTGTGTGATGTTCTGCCATTTGAGAATACATATGGATTTTCTATGGGATTGATATCTATTGCCCTTCCATGGGCATGCAGGGAATACCTTTTGTTACCTGTGGCAAAACGACAATTAAATGCTGATGTGTTATCAGCCTCTATTGAGTCATAATCACTGCCTTTATATTTGCCTATGGGTGCGATTTGCTTTACCGGGTATTTGATATCATATAACTCATCAAATATCAAAACAACTTCATCTGCAATAATTTTATTTACTTGCAATACTCCAATATGAATTCTGCCATCAAAGCCTAAATATTTTACACTTACCAATCTCAAGTCATCTAACGATATAGGACAGCCGGAGTGGTAGCTCACCCCACGCATCTGATTTTGTTCACTCAGAGATACTGGCTGGATAGTATCATTGGCATTTAAAATATTAATAATCACTAGAAGTGTTATAATTTTATTCATTCTTTACCTTGGTATTTATGGTTTTGATTATTTATTGTAGCACAAAGTAGCAGTTATTGCTAAAATGTGTATTTGGTTAGATATTATTGCTATTGTGCCATATTTTGTTTTAGGAATTATTGGCTAAGCAAAATTTATTTTGACAATAACGATGTGTATTGATTGGTGTACTTGGTGGAGAATAACGGGATCGAACCGTCGACCTCTTCGCTGCCAGCGAAGCGCTCTCCCAGCTGAGCTAATTCCCCACATAATTGAGTTGAGTATTTTACATTACTAAAACCAAAAGGTTGCTTAGAAAATATAGTGCAAAAATGACAAGCTAAAAAACGCAACTATAATTCCATAACCCACAAGTGAGGCTGTGAGCTTCGGTGCAAATCCTGCATTGATAGCGATAGCACCAGCTGTTATCATAGGAGGCATGGCTGATTCTAGCAATGTCGCGATTCCCATAACTCCACTAATATCAAATGTCTTGAAAATACCAAAAACTACGAGTGGGATAAGCAACATCTTAAACGCCATAAACTTGAAAAACAGACTCCTTTGCTCATCGAGCCTGAGTTGGATCGAAAAACCAACACTAATGATAGCTAAAGGCACTAAAGTTTTTGAGATTAACTCAACATATGGTAAGGTTACTTTAGGCAATTCACCAAATAAAAGTGCAAAAAAGATAAAAATAAACGGTGGAAATGAGATTATCTTTTGCCCTACTTGTTTCACACTCAAAGTATCGCCACTAAAAATAGCAACGATTACAGCTCCATAGATGGTGAGTATCACAAAACTACCAAATTGATCATATACGATACCATATCGCAATGCTTCGCTACCGACAAGTGCCTCTAGTATGGGGAATCCAAAGAACGATGTATTGCCAAGTGCCATAAGCAGATAGAGTGAGGCTTTTGTGTTTGGTGGTTCATTTTTGAAAAATACTCTGACTATAACGATAGATAATAATAAAACAAAATATGGTGTAACTGCAGGAATGAGCATTGAACTATTAAAAGTGATTTTTGGAAATTGTACTAAGATAGTAGCTGGCAAGGATACATAAATAACAAATAAATTTAGGCTTTGCGAGAAATTAGCTGGAAATGACAGAAATTTCAGTCCATATCCTATGCAGAGCAAAAAGAGTATAAAAGCTATCTGTTCCATCTGCTTTATGCCAAATATTTGTGTGCATCTGTTTTATTTTCAAATGCTTTTGCCACGAACACCTCATCGTTTATACTCAGATTATACTCCTCGCCTTTTGTATTTCTAGCGTAAGTTATAGCGATTTTGCACGCTAGCTCTTTATCGCTTTTAGTGGCGTCATTAGATAGTAGAACAAATGGGCCAATAAGAGGTATGGCTATATGTGTAAACTTGTCACTATTGACAGCTTTTAAAGCTTCATTGTCACTCTCCTCTCTTCCTACTATTAGCTTTGCTCCGTCAGGAAGCCTAAAGTGTCGTCCAAATTTGAGCAAATCTGCGTCACTAACTGTAAACTCATCATGTGCTATATGTTCTCGTATCCGTGCAGAGTAGTTAATATCAGTTAGCAGACATCCACCCCCTGGACTCTCATAATCCTCCCAGCCGTATTGTGAGGCAAGAGCTAGCTGACGCTCTCTGCCTCTCCCGCTAATATCTAGTAGCTTTTCTCTATCTATCCATCCATTTAGCTCTGGTGTTGTAGCCTCCATCAGTTTTGCACTTAGTGGTCTTACTATTAATTTTTCATCGCTATCGTTTGCAAGTCGACTTACCATTTTTAGAGCATCACTTCGTTGGCTCATTGGTCGCTGACCTAGTACCTCGCCTGTAAAGATAAATGACGCACCATATTCGTCCATCATCTCTTTTGCGATACGAAACATATACCCATGACAATCGATACAGGGATTAAAGTTCTTACCATAACCATGCACAGGATTAAAAAGAATCTTTTGTATGTACTCCTCACGCACATCTATACTGCGAAACGATGCTCCAGCACTTTTGGCTCTGCTACGCATAATATCACTCACATCTTTGCGTCCACCAAAACCTATATTTATATTGAGGGCTACCACATCTATGCCCATATCCCTTATTAATTTGACAGCTATCATGCTATCAAGTCCTCCACTAAATAGTGATAGTGCTGTCATAAAAAACCCTTTCGCCTCGTTTTAATTTTGGAATTATATCCATTTTTAGTTTTCGTATTAGTTTGATTTTTGCTGCGACACTTAGCGTGTTGTTGCTGTTTATCTTCTCTAGCATACGACTATAATAGATGATTTGCATACTTTGGACACTCCTCCATAAGTCTACCTCTTCCATCACGATAGTATTTTCATTTAGTGAAAGCTCTACAAGCATATGATTGCTCCACTCTTCACGCACAATAGCATCAAAATGTCCTGCATAATCACCTAACATTTCAGGCACCAAATAATTGAGTATATCATCAGTTAGCCTAGGATACTCCATCATGGTACGAAGCATACTGAGTTGTTCGATATCATATTTTTTTTCAGTGCCACTTGTAGGTAACGGGCTATTTCTATTGCCCCTAGTGAACATAGATGTAGCTACGCCCAATATTGATGAAGCATTGGATATATACGACTCACGCATGATCTCACTTAGTCCGCTCATATAGTTGCGAATTACTCCATATGCGTTCTCTTTTTCTTTTGGATTTCTCAAATCGTACTGACCTGCTAATTGCTCTATTACAAATGGAATTAGTTGTTTACTATTACGAAATAGTGATGCCACCACCCCACTCTCGCCCTTACTTATCATATCAGCTGGGTCTTGCCCATCTGGGAAAAGCACTACTCCTCCATCAAATCTTGCATGTGAGAGCATAACTGCCCCCTTTAGTGCTGCTGCCACTCCAGCTTTGTCTCCATCGTATGCCAATATTACTTTTGGTTCGCCCTTGCGTAAAAGTGGTAAATGCTCACTCGTGAGTGCTGTACCCATCGTAGCGACTGCCTCAGTGAAGCCACCTTGGTGGAGCATAACTACATCTAAATACCCTTCGCAAATAATGATTTGCTTGTTTTTGTAAATACTATCTTTTGCTTGGTTGTACCCATATAGTAGTCGTGATTTATTAAACAGCTTGGTTTGTGGGGAATTAATATATTTAGCTGGATGATTTGTGATAGTTCGCCCACCAAAACCTACTATATTGCCAGTAGCCGAATAGATTGGAAAAGTAATCCTCTCAGTCAGCCTAGCGTATGAACGCCCATCATCACCAGTAGCTACCACCCCAGCTTCTATGGACAATGGAAGTGGGATAGATAGGCTATTTAAATGATTTAGAACTTCATTGCCACTCGGAGTGTATCCTATCCCAAACCTCTCTATGGAGTTTTGTGATACCCCTCTTGTGTGTAAGTACTCAAATGAAGCGCTGTTTTTATCTAGGTTGATTGTGTACCACGACTGCAAAGCTTCTAGCACACGCTTTGATTCACTATAATCGCTACTTCCAGATTGCGTGTAATGAAGTGTGAAGTTTACGCTCGACGCTAGTTTTTCTATCGCTTCTGGGTAGCTTAGTTTTTCTAGCTCCATTACGAACTTTATACTATCTCCACCGACTCCACACCCGAAACAATGATATATTTGCTTGGTAGGACTCACTACTAGTGACGCAGTTTTTTCTCCATGAAATGGGCAACATGCTTTGTAATTTGCTCCAGCTTTTTTTAGCTCAATATAATTACCCACCACATCCACTATATCTAGCGTGCTTTTGAGAGTCTCTATGGAATTTGTATCTATCATAGAGTTATTATATCCTAAAGTGTGTTATGGTTTACAAAAATTGCTAGGTATAAGTAAATATTATTTACTCGTAATGAGTCCACATTCTATATATTTTTATCAATTTTTCATCTTCGAATATTTCATAAACAAGCCTATGTTGTTTATTTATTCTTCTTGATATTTTACCTTTTAGATTACCTTCTAGAAATTCATATTTTGGAGGATAGGCTAGTGGATCTTTTTCTATTAGCTCTAAAAGCTACAATACTTTCGGTTTCAGATTGTTTTGTGATATTTTTTTTGCATCTATGACTGCTTGTGTGGAAAAAATTATGTGATACATTTTACCAGTCAAGCTTATCGATAGTCACATAATTCTCTTTTGGTTCATTTGAAGCCTCTAAGATACTCTGATCCATGCCTTTGATACTTTTTAAATATTCATCATCGCTTTTGTATTGATTACTCTCTAGTATCTCTACTTCATTTCTGGAAAAATGTCCAATAAGCCACATAAATTTATCTTTTATATTATCGTCTATTTTCAGTGTTACAGATTGCATATTCTTCCTTTTTTGATTTATTATATCATAAATATTTAATAATTGTAACCGAATAATATTTATGCCACTTTTATGCTTAATTAAATCATTGCTTTGCTCTCCTTAGTCTATTTTTGGTATAATCTCAACAATAAACAAAAAGGAGTGGTCATTGGAATCATATTTGCCTAATACAGATGACCCTCTTTTTAGTATTATACTACTTGTATTTATGGGACTACTCATAACACTTGGTACATATATGTGGGATTTACACAAAAAGCGTCTCAATAGCGATTCACTGCTTGGATTTTTAAATAAATTTGAGAGTCAAGAGTGTGTAATAGATACTAAAACCCTCCCATATGACCATAGTATGCTCCAGCCATTATCAATTCTGGCAAAATCACACGAAATGAGCGGAGAGTATCACAAAGCGATAAGCCTTTATATTTATCTAGCCAAAAGCGTCAGTGACCACAAGCACAAATATGCACTCATGGAACATCTAGGCGATACATACACAAAAGCTGGGTTGCTAGAGCGAGCTAGAGGTGTATATGTAGATATACTCAGTAGCAATCCTAGAAATATAGCTGTTTTATACTCCCTGGGTGACCTTTATCAAATGCTACATAAATACAATGAAGCAAAAGAGACAACTATTCCTCTAAAGATACTTGGTGAAGATACTAGCAGATTTGAAGCATTTTTAAACTTTGAGACACTACAATCTAACCGTAAAATTGAACAAATGCAAAAGATAGAGAATCTATTGGAGCTATTAAGAGAAAATGAAGAGCTTTATCGTTTGGTATTTTCGCAACTACTAGTGCTTGATAGCACAAAAGCATGGGCGATATTTGATAGTACAAAAGTAAGTGAGATAATAGACATACTGTGGTTTAGAGATGAATCACAACTGGATATGCAAACAGTAAATAGCCATGATATACTCAAATCAATATATTATGCAAAAGGCTACCTATCAATAGCTCCCACGAAAAGAAGTGGTCACTTTGCCCTAGATATGATAGTCTCAGCCAAGCAAAATGGCAATGATAGTGGGATACTGAATTTTAGCTATGTATGCGATGAGTGTAAACATAATTTTGCATCATATTTTAAGCGATGCCCTAACTGCAAAAGCGTATATTCTGTGAAAGTGGAGGAACAAATTGGAAAAAAACAAAGCAAAAAAAATCACTCTCTACTCTGATGGCTCAAGCCTAGGCAACCCAGGACCTGGTGGATATGGTGGAATACTTGTATATAACGGTAATCGCAAGACTTTTAGTGGTGGAGAGCCACATACAACTAATAATCGAATGGAACTCAAAGGCGTTATAGTGGGCTTACAAATGCTCAAAGAACCTTGTGATGTAGAGGTAGTTTCTGATAGTAGCTATGTTGTCAATTCTATCAACAAGTGGCTTGACGGTTGGGTTGTCAAGAAATTTGCAAAAGTGAAAAATGTAGACCTATGGCAAGAATACCTAGAAGCAGCCACAGCACATAGAGTGAAAGGCACATGGGTGCGAGGACACGATGGACATACAGAAAACGAAGAGTGCGATGTAATGGCGAAAAATGAAGCGATTAAACAAAAAGAGAGTCAAATATGAAAAAATTGGGTTTGCAACTACTAGCATATATATTGACATTTGCATTGTCACCAGTTGTCACCATGGCAAGCGAAAAAAGTAATGATTGTAACTACACGACTAATGGCAAAACTTATAGTGGCAAATGTAGCTTTTATAGTGCAAAACTACACGGCAATAGAACAACTAGTGGTGAGAAGTACGATAGAGATCAGTTTACAGCCGCACATCGAACACTTCCATTTGGTACAAAAGTAAAAATCACCGACCAAAAAACAGGTAGAAGTACGATTGTAAGAATCAATGATCGTGGTCCATTTGTAAAAAATAGAGTGATGGATATTTCAAATGTAGCAGCCAAAGAATTGGGTGTAGTAAATAGAGGTGTTTTTGTAGGCAGGGTAGAAGTATTGAAAAAGTCGAACCAAAACTAAATATGCTATAATACTAATTAATACGCAAAGAGGATAACAAATGGAGCAATTACAAACCCTTGAGAAAGGGCTTGGCTATGTATTTAAAGATAAGTTAATAGCTCAAGAGGCTTTAACACATAGAAGTTTTAAGCAATCCTATCACAATGAACGCCTTGAGTTTCTAGGTGACGCTGTGCTTGATTTGATTATAGGGGAATACCTATATCATAAATTTAATGGCTCAGATGAAGGCATGCTATCCAAGATACGTGCGTCACTTGTAAACGAAAATGCATTTGC
Source organism: Arcobacter nitrofigilis (assembly GCA_022736375.1). Taxonomy (GTDB): domain Bacteria; phylum Campylobacterota; class Campylobacteria; order Campylobacterales; family Sulfurovaceae; genus BN30871. The sequence goes on from DZCE01000012.1 coordinate 35,579, forward strand.
ACAGCTAGCCATAAAGCTTGATGTTGGCAAGTATATATTGCTCTCAATTGCCGAAGAAAACAATGGCGGAAGAGCAAAGCCGTCACTACTATCAAACGCTTTTGAAGCTCTAATTGGTGCTGTGTATCTAGATGGTGGGCTAGAGATAGCTAGAAGTGTAGTAATTAAAATGCTTGAAGAGTTTTATCCGACTATTGATCTTCAAACATTATCAAAAGATTACAAAACAGCACTCCAAGAAATCACCCAAGCCACGCATGGAGTACCACCTGAATATATCGTAGTGCGTGCATTTGGTCCTGATCATAAGAAAGAGTTCGAAGTGGAACTTAGACTGCATGACGCATTAATAGCGTCCGCAATAGGTAATAGTAAAAAAGAGGCACAACAAAAAGCTGCTAAAATTGCACTAGACGCTTTAAACAAAGGCAACTAAAATGAATACATTTGGCTCAAAATTTAAAATGACAACTTTTGGCGAATCACATGGTGTGGCTCTAGGGTGCATAGTAGATGGTGTGCCGGCTGGATTATCTATAGATGAAGTTTTCGTGCAGAGTGAACTTGATCGTCGTAAACCTGGTAAATCTCGTCTTGAAACAGGTCGCAAAGAAGAAGACAAAATAGAGATACTTTCTGGTACATTTGATGGCATATCAACTGGCACCCCAATAGCGATGATTATCTATAATGGTGACCAAAAAAGCAAAGACTATGACTCTGTGAAAGATCTATTTCGTCCTGCTCATGCTGATTTTACATACTGGAACAAGTACGGCATTAGAGATTATAGAGGTGGTGGACGAAGTAGTGCTAGAGAAACGGCTGCTAGGGTTGCGGCTGGTGCTATTGCTAAATTAATGATAAATACTCTTGGCATAAAGGTGCAAAGTGGAGTAATATCTATAGGTGGTATTCATGGCGTGAATGTTGATTTTGAATACTCAAAAAACAGCTTGTTATATGCACTTGATAAAAACAAAGAAGAAGAGCAGATAAAAGCAGTTGAAGATGCTAGAGATACTCATGACTCCATAGGTGGCTCGGTGCTTACAGTTGCCACTGGTGTACCAATAGGACTAGGCGAGCCTATGTATCACAAGCTTGATGGTGCGATAGCTGGTGCTATGATGGGGATTAATGCCGTAAAAGGTGTAGAGATAGGCGAAGGGATAAACAGTGCTACGCTAAAAGGTTCACAAAACAATGATGCACTTGTAGCAAATGGATTTAAAACTAACCATGCTGGTGGAATTCTAGGTGGTATTAGTAATGGTGATGATATAGTAGTGACTACGCATTTCAAACCAACCCCGTCGATATTCCAAGAACAAGATACGGTAGACAAAAATGGCAATGAGGTCAAATGTAATCTCAAAGGTAGACATGACCCATGCGTAGCAATTCGTGGTGCCGTTGTATGTGAAGCGATGATGGCACTTGTACTTGCTGATATGGTGCTATTAAACATGAGTGCCAATATGGAACATCTAAAAAGCGTTTATAGCAAATAAACGATGAATATCGTAGAAGATAACGACTACTTTGTTGTGGCATACAAACCAGCCAATGTAAACTTTCACTCCGAAAATGAAGCTGGATTTGTCGTGCAGATGTGCGAGTTTATTGGTCAACCACTATATCCAGTGCATAGACTTGACCGTATGACATCAGGACTTGTCGTATTGGCCAAAACATCAGAGATTGCATCTATTTTTGGGGACATGTTCACAAAGCGTGAAATAGAAAAATACTATCTAGCCATCAGCGTACGAAAACCCCGCAAAAAACAGGGCTGGATAAAAGGCGATATGGGGAAGGCTCGCAGGGGTGATTATAAGCTACTTCCAACCAATGACAATCCAGCAATTACACAATTTATAAGTACAGCACTACGTCCACATGAGCGACTATTTCTAGTCAAGCCTCACACGGGCAAAACACATCAAATCAGAGTAGCATTAAAATCACTAGGCTCTCCCATAGCAGGAGATGGCAGATACGCAAATAGCAATGATGCCACATTAGAAACTAGAGGTTATCTACATGCATATGCTCTTAAATTTATGCTTCATGGCAAAGAATATAGCTTTGTGTTGCCTCCTGATGATGGAGAGAGATTTATGAGCCTTGAGTGCAAAAATAGTATTCAAGCATGGAAATATCCGTGGGAGTTCTTCATATAATAAAGTAAAATTAGTTGTTTGTTGTCTTGAATTTTGAGCGATTATATAATAATAGTAAACATCGCTCCATCTTCTACATTGGAAACACTAATGCTTCCTTTGAATTTGTTTTCTATAATAG